>USOK01000001.1 GCA_900556295.1 uncultured bacterium
CGTTGTTGTTGCTTTGAGTTGATGCCATGATGATTTAAGTGAAAAGTGATGAATATATAAATATGTATGGAGATTAAATTATGAAAAACGTATTTGTAAAAACAAAAAATGTGAAAAACTTTGTAACTTTAATGGATAAGTTGCAAAAACTTCCGCCAAACATTCCGAAGTTGGCATTAGTGTATGGCGAACATGGCTTGGGTAAAACACATTCCATAATGTGGTGGGCGGTAAGGAATGATGCCGTATATATCCGAGCAAACAATGAGATTACCCAAAACGGATTGTTAAAAGGAATTGTTGAAGAACTCGGAGAACGACCTTTTTATCTGATGCAAGAAAATTACAGTTTGATTTTAAAGCATTTAAAGCAAGAGCCGAAAATAATTATTGTTGACGAAGCAGACTATCTTATAGGGAATAAAAATGTGATTGAAATTTTACGAGATATTCAAGACAATAGTGGCACTCCGATAGTGCTTGTCGGAATGGGTATGATGGATAAAAAAATTGCAAGGTTTAAACACTTTGAGGATAGGATTTATCAGAAATTAAAATTTGAACATTTTAATCAGGAAGATATTAGAGAAATATTGGAGCAATTAACCGAATTAAATTTTACACCCGATGCCGTAACATACCTTGCAACACGAACAAATCAATTCCGACAGTTGATTAAATTAATAGAACGGCTTGAAAAATTATCGGAAACAAACGATTTAAAAGAGTTAGACGAATATATCTTGAAAGGGATTTTAAATGAAAGACAAAATATTAAAACTGTGCAAAAGATTGAAAAATTGTACGCTTAACGACCTTACACAATTGATGGATATTGAACCTAATGTTTTAGAAGTGATTTTACTGTTTTTAATCAACGAAAACAAAATCCAAGAAAAAGACGGAATTTATTCTGTGATAGAAGAATTACCAACTAAAAACGGAATAGAATCTAAAAATTTAAAACTGATGTTCATGTATCATTCTCCCAAAACTGTTGATTTAATAATGAGAAGTTTTTGTGCAGAATTACCAACAATAAAAGTTTCATATTTAACGGGTGTCGGAGATAGTTGTATTTGCGATTTCTACAAGATATTTCGGAATTTGATTTATGAAAGACAATTAAATGAGTTAGTTAACCATTACTGTAAAAATCCACAAAAATTCAGGTTCAGAAAGTTTTTTGAGAAATATGCGTATTTCTATAACTACAATAACAAAATTTTTGTAACAAAGAAACCTCTACAAGCAAAACGAGAGAACAATTTTACAAAGGAAGAAGAGCAAGAATTTAAAAAAATATATTGTTATCTAGCAAGAATTGAAAGTCATAATCAGAATGAAGTTTATTTGTATCAAAGATTGGCAGAAAGTATTTGGCGAAGAGAAAAAAGTTTCGAGGAATTGTATTCTGATTTAAAGAATAATTTAATTTCTTAATATTTCTTAATAAACTTTTCCCTAATTTTTTAAATCTCTTTTTAGTTAATATCGACATAAAAAAATAATGTTTTTTGCAAAATTAAAAAAACGATATTAGTGCATTTGCTGTGAGAATATTCTCAAAAGCACTTTGCACAAGGCTTTTAAATACTCTTGCATTTAATATAATTAAGATAATCAGGTAGATGTTTTTACACCCAAAAATACCTCTTTTACAGGGGGAAATTCTGCTGTGCAAAAAATCAATCAAACATCTGGTTCAAATATTTCAAATAAAAACCATTACTTGAATATAGGTCGCTTAACTATATACAAGAGAGGAATTGAGTATTATGGAAATTTGTAATTTATGCAAAAAACAATTCGTTATCAAAACAATCATTGCTGTAATTAATCTTAGGTCAAGAGAAATTGAAAACGAATTACATCTATCTAAAAGCATTGTAAGCAGACACTTTACGGGTGAGAAAAACAGACTGGAAATTGATATTTTTGTCATAGAACGTTTGTTGGGTATTAAAATAAAGGACTACGAAGTAATAGATGCTGAACTATAATCCTATTATTAACAACTCAAAAGAATGGCTTTCAGAAGATGAGGCTTGTAATATTTTATTAATCAAGCCTAAAACATTGAAAGACCGTTGTCGATGCGGAGAATATATCCATAAAATTATAAAAGTTGGGAAACGTCTTACTTACTACATTCATGTTGATTCATTACCTGAAGAATTAAAAGAACAAAATTTATCTAAAGACCAAGATATAGAATCTGAAAGCTATACAAATGCACCTCAATGGGCTAAACTGCAAGCTGATAAATATATAAGAATAATCAAAGAATCAAAATATCTAAAGGGAAATGCTCTTGAACGATTTATATTAAACTGGAATATCCAAAATCCTGAATATAGAACCTCGTATCCTTCTGTAATTAAAATGCGTAAACGATACAAAAGTGATGGTATTGAGGGATTATTAGCAAGATATGGTTCAAGGGCAGATAAATCAACCGTATCGGATGAATTATTTGATTATTTCAAGAGCTTGTATTTAGTTGAAGGTTCTCCGTCACTATTAAGCTGTTGGGAACTAACACTCGGATATGCAATTAAAAATTTAGGCTGTAGCAGAGAATCATTTCCAAGCCACACATCATTTAAAAGAAAATTAGACAAAATGATTCCAAAACAAAGTGTATATTTAGCTCGTAAGGGACAAAGTGCTTGGAATCGCAAATATGGATGTTATATTGACAGAGATTATTCAAATATTATATCCGGCAAAGTATGGGTATCCGACCACGCTCAAATTGATGTAGCTTGTATGACAAAAGATGGCAATGTTGTATTTCCTTGGGTTACGGCTTGGCGAGATTACAAATCAGGCAAATGGCTCGGTTGGCTTTTGGCTTGCGGTAGTCCGAATTCTGATAGAATATTTCAAGCATTCTATTACGCAGCGGAAGCCTTTGGTTTACCTGAAGATGTAATTATAGATAATGGTAAGGACTATCGTTGTAAAGATTTTGCCGGAGGCAGACAGGTTATAAAAATAGACACAAACAAATCAAGAACAACATCTATGCTTGATGAGTTAAATGTTCAGGTGCATTTTGCATTACCGTATAACGCACAGACCAAACCAATAGAAAGAGACTTTTTAAAAATTAAAGAATTAATCTCAAAACATTCTGTTGGTTATCGTGGCGGTAATGTTGTCGAAAGACCTGAAAAACTTGCAAAAGAAATCAAAGCCGGGAAAATAATTCCGTTTGAAAAATTTAAAACAATCTTTGACGATTTCATTATCAATATTTTAAACAAAAAACCGTCACGAGGTAAAAATCTGCAAGGTTTATCTCCTGATGAATTATTTGATATGGAATTTGAGGGTAAGATTACAACCTCACGTGATGCATTAAAACTGTTCTGTATGAGAACATCAAAGAACTTTACTATCGGAAGAAACGGCATCAAAGACAGCGAATTCGGTATTACTTACTGGGCTGACTGGATGATGTCAAAAACAGGCCTGAAAGTTTATCTCCGTAGGGATGTTCAAAACTACAAAGAGGCTTGGGTATTTAGGGCTGATAACGAGGAATTTGTCGGTAAGGTTACGGCAGTTAAGGCTGTTGCTGCATTACACGCAAATGAAGTTTCAAAAGAAGAATTTAAGGAAGCAATGGCAGCTAAAAAACGCCATTTGAACGTAGCAAAATCATACATAAAACAAAATCGTGAGATAGGTATTGAAGAAATCTGTGATAATTACAAGGTCGCATATTCTTCCGTAATAAAGGATTCAAAACCAAAAGACAAAACAAATGTTTCAATAATTGCCAATACAAAAATGGATGAGGCAATTCGTAAAAACAAAGAGATGGAAGCATTTGGCAGACAGGATTTGTCTATATTTCTTGATAATAACCCTCAATATGAGGAAACGCTTTATTTGTTTGAAACAGACAAAATCCTTGAGGAAGAGGGGATAAATATGAAGAAAAAGTATGCCCTTTCAAATAACAATTTAGCCGAAAAAGGAGTTGCGTATGGATATTAGAGCCGAACTTCGAGATTTAATGGAAAAGAACAGTTATAGTACCGCATATATTTCAACGGCAACAGGACTTGCAAAATCTACAATCAGTATGTGGTTAAACGGTACTTATAACGGCAAGAATGACAAAGTTACCGATGCAATAAATAATTTTATTCAGAGAGAACGTGAACGTGCCGTAGAAAACGATTTGCCGTTTGTAAATATTTCTATTGTAAAATACATTTCCGAAATAGCTCGTTTATGCCATACACAAGGTAAAATCGGTGTTTGTGTCGGTCGTGCCGGCTTGGGAAAAACCGTTGCCGTTAAAAAATATACTCAAGAATTCTTGGATTCAATATTGATAGAAAGTGATTCCGGCTATACGGCAAAATCTCTTTTAAAGGAAATACACAGGAGGCTTGGACTTTCAGGTAAAGGCTCTGTCTATGATTTGATGGGCGAAGTCGTAAGAAAGTTAAATCAGTCAGGAAGATTATTAATCATTGACGAGGCTGAAAATCTTCCGTACCGAGCATTGGAAATTACTCGCAGAATTCACGATAAAACAGGAGTCGGAGTCCTGTTAATCGGAAGAGGTATTTTACTTGAAAACCTAAAAGGTTATAACAACCAATATGACCAACTGTATTCAAGAGTAAAATACACAAAAATAATTGATAGCTTGCTCATTCAGGATGTAATAAAAATCCTTGAGACGATTGAGCAAAATACGGAACTGGCTGAAACCTATCTTCAGTATTCAGGTGGTAATACAAGAAGATTGGAACATCTTATTTCTCACAGTATTAGCATTGCCAAATTTAACGGCAAGGCTGAGGTCGATAATGCTGTGATTAAACATACTTCTAAGTTATTGATGGTGTAGCGGAGGTTAAATTATGAGAAATAGATACATCGGTAAGTTTTTATTCCGACCCGACTCTACCGCATTATATATTTTTTTAATCGCCCTTGCCATCTTTATCTTGGGAGTTCAAATCGGAATAAAACATGGTAGAGAACTTCAACTTGAGGATATAAAAATCGAATATGGCTACGACTTCTCAAATTAGAAAAATCCATACATTAAAAAATGTTCTTGGTTTAGATGACGATTTATATCGTGAAATGCTCAAATCTTTTGATGTTCAGACTTCTAAAAATTTAACTTACACAGAAGCTATTATTTTTATTGAAATTTTGGAAGAAAAAGCAGTTGCCCTAAACCGTTGGGAAAAACGCTTAAAAAAATATGAAACTCTGCACCGCAGCGATAATATGGCAAGCGATGCTCAACTTCGAATGATTGAAGGTATATGGCGTGAGATTTGTTATCACGACAATGACGAGTTTGCGAAAAAATCCCTTAGAAAGTTTTTAAAATCCAAGTTTAAAGTTGATGACGTTATGTTCCTGACTAAAACTAAAGCCTGTAAAGTTATTCAGGCTCTACAGGCTATAAAAAAGAATTTAAAAATCAAGAAGAGTGCGGCCACACTTTGAGTAGTAGAAAAATAGAAGGAGAAAAAAATGAATTCAGAAAAAAACGACAATTCAAAAATGGTAAGCAAGCAATTCTTCGGGGAAATCGCACCTGAAGAACCGAAAGAATGTGCAATTATGACACTAATTAACAACATGTCAGATAACCTTACTAACCAACTCTATGATGCAAAATTGAGATTTGCTGATGCGACTCTGGACAAAGACAACTGGAGTATGGCAAAAGAAAGGGAAATTGCTTGCAAGGTAATTGAGGGACAAATTACAATTCTCGCTAAATTGAGACATGACTTTGAATCTATGCTTACCCCAATGCCAACAATGGCAATGGCAGGCTAAAAGGTCGAAACGGTCGGCTAACTTCTTGGTTGCGGGCGTTAAACGGGTATCGCTCACGCTTGCACCCTCTGCCCGCAATCCGCCAAGCTGACCGTCTTAGAGTAATGCTCTAACTGACGAGACCGTATAAATAAGAGGAGAGCTATGGAATTTAAGCCATGGATGGAAAATATTACAATTGAAGATATGCCAAACGATGACTTAAAATTCGTTGCACAATGTGCAGGGATTAAAACCGCTTTGACCTTAATTTTTTGTTTACCGGGATTGATAGTAAATATTCCAAAACACGCATTAAAAAAGATAAAAGAGCGTTACATTATAAAAGAATATGACGGCACAAAAATGACATTAAATAGATTAGTTATTGAATGTGAATTATCTCAAAGACACGTCGAGGCAGTAATAAGAAAAGAATTAAGAAAAGCCAAAAAACCTCCACTCCCTAAATAGTCGAAATGTAAAGTATTCATCACTTCTTTGCTCTAATGTTTGTTGATTTGCATTAGAGCTTTTTTTATAACTCTACATAAAAATATACTCTATCTTCGTTGTCTTCAACTTGTAATAAATCGCAACTGTAATTGCCTTCAATATCAATAATTTCAACATCTGCATCGGGATTACATTTATTTAATCGTTTTATTAATTCTTCGACTTTCATAATTAATTTTTACCTTTCAATTTTGCAATTTTAAATCTTGAAAACTCTTGTGGATAGGGTGTTTAGGAATGTGCTTTTTTGTAGCACATTCCTCTTTTTTTATACAATCGGGTTTAAAAAATCTCTTTTGATAATATATTTATTTTCATTACAGTCCATAACCGTCAAATAATCGTCTTTTAAACCCTTTATTTTACCTTCGCTTAATATCAAAACATTTTTATTATTTATTTCATCATGAACCGTTGTACCGAATAATATTCTGTTTGTAACTGTATAATCTTTTTTATTGCATTCAAATAAATCAAATTCAACCCATTTTATATATTCTTTTCTAACTGTTGTTTTTAAATCATCTCTGCTATCTATAACACAATCTGCTAATTTTCTTCCGCTTCTGCTGTCGAGGTAATCTCTGATTTCTTCAGCTTTTTTATTTGATAATTCCATCAGAGTTTTAAAGGCATCTGTCCATTTTTTATTTGTTTTTTCTTCTGAATAATGATTATAGATTGTTCCGTAAAATCCGTATTCTTTGTTTTCGCTTTCTAATACTTTGTTTGCCATAATTTTATCTCCTTATTATGTCTGTCTACATTGACATTCATCACTCTGAATAGTCATTAATTCAAGTGATTAAAGACTATTCAGTATCATTTCGACACAATCTAAATTTCGATTTTTATAGCATTTAAAACTTCAAGTTCTTGAGTTCTGCAATCAATAAATCTTGATGTTACTTTAGTTAATCCTTTTAGTTTAGCTCCTTGTTTTTCAAATTCTGCCAATATATCAATTAGGCTTGAAAATTTTGATGAAATTGTAATTTCATTAAGCCCAAATTCCTTACAATTACTGATTATACCGTCAACATCACTCTCCCAAATTACATCGGCAAAATCTATGGTTTTATTATTTGTATCTTGAGTTCTAATGTATGCCCAATAAAATGTTCTGTTAATTCCGATATCTTCAAGTTTTGCATCTTTGTTTTTGATTTCTTCGATTTTTGAAATTGTTTTCATATTGTTGCTCCTTTTGTTTTGTTTTACACAAACATTAATCGAATAGGTGCAGAGACTATTCAAGTCTATTGCACCTATTTCGTATCATTCAGACACATTAAAGAAGTTCTGAAATATATTTTTTCAATCGCTCGATATCTTTGTCAAATTCTCTTTTAGCATTTGGAGCATTGTTATTTATGTATGTTGGATAGTGACAAAGTCCTGCCGGTGTTCTCATTTCTGCATATGGAATAAAATAAATAACACGCCATTCCAAGTTATCAAGAACCGATGCTTTTGCATAACATTGTCCTCTGTAGCTATCCGATTTTAATTCAAGCATAACTTTTAAATTTTTGAATTCATAGATTAAACGTCTTGAAATTGATTGATTGCTAGAGGAATAAGTTATATCTTCAATAATTTTTTCTGTTTTTGTTTTTGTTGTTGCCATAGTCAAACCTCCTTATTTGTCAGACACAATTTAAATCTTTGTTACCCTGTCTTCGGGGTATGCTGCTCCAAGTGTTGAACCGTTATCCCATTTAATGTGAATAGTTCCGATGTCATCAACGTACATTACAGTTCCCAAAGTCCCGATAGGAGGTGCTTGTATGTCATTCATTTCAACTAATTTCACTCTTGTACCTGTCGGATATAAATCTTTTAAAAATTGTATATTTCTCATTTTTAACCGCCTTTTCTATACTAAATACTTTGAAAATACTTTCTTAAAATCTTCTGCCGTTTGGATGTGAAGTTTAACTGCTCTTTCGATATTTTCTTCTTTTAAAATATCTACTCCAAGAGTTTTTCTTATGCGAGAGGACTTTTTACCTTCTATCGGTTGCCATTCTAAAAATCCAAGTTCCTCTTCAATTTCAACTTTATGTTCCAATAATTTCTCAAAAATTGTCTGGTCGTTGTTAATAAAAATTTCTGTTGCGACATATCCTAATTTGGTATTTACGGTTTGCATTATTTGAACCCCACGCTTACCCATAGGCAAATATTGAAAATGTTGTGGCTTTGGATTGACTTGCATTTCGCTTTGTAATTCATCACAAATTTCGAAATATTTTTCCCAATATTTTTTTTGAAATATTTTCGCAGGGGTATTTTCATTTCTTGTATAACTTTTTTTATCGTTTAATTCGGGTTTCAAAAGGCATTCAAAGTCCATTTTATCACCGTTCAAAAAGGCTTTAAAAATAAATATTTTAATGCCTTTAATCGCAAAATGATTTAATGCTTTTGCTGCCGTTACCAATTCTTCTTTCTCTGAAGTTACATACCAAACGATAAACGGAGCTTTATTTAGATTTAAACTCTCAATTTCATTCAAGAGCGAAACCATTGTTTCCATTTTCTGTGTTAAATCACAAATGGATACAACGGTTTGTCCATCAGCTTTTGGATAACTTGCTAATGTTGAAGTTACAATTGGCGGATAATAATCTGCCATAAACTCTTCAAAATTTTTCTTACTTTTTAATGCTTCTTCAGGTGTAATTGTTGTCATAATGACCTCCTTTAATTAAGTACAGTCATATTCATCACTCGACTATTGCTGATTTTAAAGTCTATTTCGATTATTTCGTATCATTCAGACACAATTACCAACCTTTTCCGTCAAGTCCACGTTTTTGCATTTCTGCACTTGCTTTATTGAAGTTTTTATTATGCTGATCATATATTTTCTGATATTTTGCTTTTGTTTTAGGATTGGAGGTTTTTTCGATTTTTTGCCGAGCCTTACTGCTCTCTTTATATGATTTATTGTAAAAAGAGTTTAACTGTCCGTTAGTCATACTTTTCATATCGTTTGAGTTGTATTTTGCTCTGATATTGTATTTTTCATTGACTGCCAACAGATATGCCTGTGAACGAATATTTGATTTTGAACGAGCATCATTTAATACTGACATTTGTTTATCAATCGCATCCCATTTTTTATTTACTTCAGGATGATTTGCAGGTAATGCTTTAAATTCTTCCATCATTTTTGAAAGTTTTTCCTGTTCGTACAAAACTTTTGCTTGTTCCTTTTTCATCAAATTTTGTGCATTAACGTATGCACGATTTAATTCCAAATCGTTCATTTGTGAGTATTTTTCTTTATAATAATCATTTACACTCACTAATCTTGGTGGTGTAGAAGATGCACCACCTCCACCACTACTTTTACCGCCACCTGAACCACGACCTCCCATAAATTAGTCTCCTTTCATTTTTGGAATATCAATATCAATCCAATTCTTTTCGCTTGTACTCCAAGTGATTTTACGACCTGATTGTTTTGACATTTTCTTTATTACTTTATCAATCTGTTTGCCACTTAAAGAACGAAGTTCCTGCCAATCGTAATCTTCCTCATAGCGTGCATGTGATGGATTTTTCCACTTCCCTAAATATCTGATTTGAACGCTGACGGAATTTCCGTAATCTTCAACTCTGAAGTCAGAATTTGAAATATATCCGTCTGATTCAACTCCTCGCCTCAAATTATATTTAAGGTCTGAAACTGTGCTATCCATAGACATTTTAGCTTTTGTTCTTCTTGGGTCTTTTTCTTTCTTTTCGGGTTTTATTCCGTTCTTCTTGTTTTCTGCACGTTTTGCACGAGCTTTAGCAAGTGCATCAAGCCGTTTTTGTTTAAGGTCTGATGCTTTTTTAGCATCTAATTCTTTTATTCTTTCTTGAATATCGTGCATAGCTTTGACTCGTTGCTCTACAGAGAGATTAGAATTCCCCGATATGCTATTGTATAAATTTATAAGTTCATTTTTGTCTGTGATACCTTCACCTGTTGGCACTTTTTTAGCAGTACCGCCACCGCCTCTGCCACCACCTGAACCACGACCACCCATTATGACCTCGCTTTCTTAAATTTATTCATGTACGGTTCGAACCAACGGAGGTTTTTATATCCGTCAAGTTCGCTCAACTTGTTTCCATAAATCAAAATTTCTTTTGGTTCAAGTTGTTTTAACATTTCTTTAAAGCCTTGCATAAAGAGGGTTATAGCATTTTTGTCATTCAAAACACCAACCGTTCCAATTGCAACAACTGAATGTTTTGGAATTCCTAAAAAGGCATATTTGTAGCTTGATTCATCGGACCAACTGACTGTCGGAATAACTTTTATTCCGTTTTCTTGCCAATATCTCGCACACCATCTGTTTCTATAAACTTGCCAAATTTGGAAAGCTTCGGGGTAATTCGTGTACATCGAAAAATCAGGAGATAATACTCCATCGTATTGTTTTAGAACTGCAAGCTGTGAGTCTGCGTTTTTCCAACATCTCTCAAAACGATAATCATCTAAAAAGAAGTGTGCCGTTCCGTTCCTGTTTTTATCAACCCTGTAGGGGATGAGTTCCTTTATGGGAAACTCATCCGGCTTTAAATCAGGGATACCATAGGGATTAGAGGAGGAGAAAAAACCTTTTTCAACATTTTGCACATTCAGCATATCTTTCCAATACATATAAACTCCTTATGCTCTTAATGTCTTAACTGTTTCTAGCAAATAATTTGCAAATGATTCAATCGCATTAACGCCTTGATTAAAACAATAATCGTCAAGTTCGTTCGGAGAGTTTTGGATTTTTCCTTTTAATTTGAACAAGCTATCAATCGCAGGCTGTGTGTATTTTGCAAGATTTTCGTAGAGTTTTGTAATCGTTGTCGGAACTTTCTTTTTAATCAGTTTTAGAATAAATGGTTGAATTATAGCCCAAATAGTGCTGAAGTCTTTCCAATTTTTGATAAATGATAAAATACTCATATTATTTTCCTTTCTTTTTGTAGTATGTTGAATATATGAATGAACAAGAATTAATAAAAAAGTGTTTAATTAATGAAGATGCTGTTGAAACGTATCCTTTTAAAAAAGATATGAGATATGGCAAAATTCCTATTTTACGACACAAGTCAAATAATAAATGGTTTGGGGTAATTTTTTATTTGAATGAAACTTTATATATCAATCTCAAAGCCGAACCTGAGACAATTTCCATACTTAAAGACCAATATCCGGAATCTGTTACATCAGCTTGGCATATGAATAAATCTCATTGGTGTAAGGTAGATGTTAATATGATTGATGAAGAAGTATTGGATTCTATTATTAAACGAAGTTTTGAGATTACAGCATCTAAAAAACGCTCTAAAAAAGTTTAATTATTTTCCTTTCTTTTGTTGAATTTGATACCATTGGATTTTGTTCCTTAAATAATCGCCAATTCTCTCTTTTTGTAGATTTGGTAAATACGGAAGATATGTGAAATCAATTTTCCCATAACTTGAAGTTTTAGGATGGGATTGACCGAATTCATAATGTGTAAAAACAGTTTTTTCTGAAACTGTAATTCCATATAAACTGCATAACTTTGCTACTTTGGAACACATCGCCTCCACTTGTTTTTGAGTTAGAGGATATTTTGTTTTTTTATCTTTTAAATTAAAGCCATACATCCCACAACAAGAAACTCCGATGCATCCTGTGTTCCCACCACCGCAATGTGCTGCATATTTTCCGTCATAACAGTTAATATTATCTTGTGGGGTATAAGTGCCTTTGTATTCTTTGCCGTCTTTATCAAATAAAAAGTGATAGCAATTTAAGTTCTGTTCGCAGGGCTTATCTGCTCCTGCTGTCCAATGCAGACAGATTTTAGTTAGTGATGTCATTTAAAAATTTCCTCCTATTTTGTCGTTCTTTGATTAAATTTAAATATTCATCTTCGGTTAAAGACGTTTCTATCCCTAAATCCTGCTGCTCTTTATGTCGTATAATTTTCCAGTCAGTTTCGTTCAAAAACTGTTCAGCCTCTGTTTTATCTATTTCACTAAATAATAAGTCCGCATTTAAAACCCATTCTCCGTTAATAAACTCAGCTTTTTCATGAGGTTTGGCAGGGACTTCTATGTCATCAAATAATTTTTTTGTTGTTTCCAAATATTGACCATTTCTAATCACGCAGTACATTAAAAACTCCTTTCCAACTGAAGTACAAGAGATACGCTACCGGTTAAGGCTCTTGTTACGTTGTTATTGTCTTTGTAATTCATCAATGTAGCAGGAGTCCGAACATTAAATTGACATTCATCTATGTGATAACCGTAATTATTGAGTTCAATATTGGCATCAATATTAGAATCAATGTTCCAAGGCAGCACAAACCCGTTAATTTTGTCTTTTATCCAACCTGAAACTTTTAAATTCTTGTAATCGACTCCGATATTGTGAAAAAATGAGTACAAAGTGCTTGGCTTTAAGCTGATTTCTTCGCTTGTGTATTGATTTTCCGTTGCATAACTTTGCACTTCGGATACAAAATTGTTTTGAGTTTTTATTCTTCCGACATAGATAAGTTCTTTTTCTTCGTATTTTTCTTCTTCTATGTTGTATGAATAAAACTTGTTTTCGGGAATGACAAAACAATCGGCAAGTTCATGGATTTCAAACTCTGCAACTTGTGCTCTTGTTGCCATATTCTGAATTTCAGTAATTTCGAGCTTAAATTTACAACAAGACTCTATAACATCGGCATCAAAATGACGGACTTCATTTGCAACCCAATTGAGTTCTTCGGTAATTTCTTTTAAAACAATCCATTCTTCGCCGTTAAAACCTTTTATATATCCGTTTCGAATACTTCCGCCGGCATCATCATGCGAAGCTATTATTGTAAATCGTGCTGCTTTTCGGTAATTCGGGAAATCTATTTGAATCCATTGATTACCGCCAACAATATTTGCAACCCACTTGTTATTCCATACTCCGTTAAATGCCAAGAAAGCAGGAAAATTTGCACCCGTTGGAACATAGTGACTACTTTCCGTTACGACATAACCATACTTATACTCATTACTTGTTGTATAAGAAATCATTGTCGGAATAGAGTTTTTATTTGCGTGTCTTTGCAAATGATTTGAATAAACAGGGCAGGCTGTAGTTACAAACGGCTCAAAACCACCATTGCTATTTTTTGCATACCCCAAATACATTTGAGCATTATTGTATAAATTTTCTATTGTGTAAGGTTGTGAAATAATAGATAATTGGTTAATTTTACCAATGGTGGACTTCCCGATACCCGTATTAATCAATAGCGGATTATTTATATTCAAATCAACTTTTGCAATCATCGGCATAAAATCGTTAAGGGTTTCAAAAAACTGCAAAGCACCAAAACCTGAAAAAGTACCTGTGCCGGAGTTTTTAGTAATTGTAAGTCTGTAGTATTTGAAATGGTCGAAATAAGTTAATGCAAAATATCTTCTTTCATTTTGTAACCAGTTCAAATTATCCGTATAATCTCCGAGTAATGTCCAGTTTATATCATCATTACTGCCTTCAACAATAAAATCGCAAGGAGAATGAGTGTTTGCATCGGCACTATTACGTGCATTAATTGAGAATGCCGTAATTTTTGGATAATTATTCTTAAACTCTACTTTTATCCATCCTGTTGTGACACCGTTGATTGTTAACCATCCGTAAGCATCGTTTGTGTGATGTCTGAATGCTTTCCATGGCATATAATTTGTTGCATCGTGTTGTGAGCTTGAAGATATAACACAATTTTCATCTTCAAAACTCGTCATAATCGGCATAATGTCATCAGAGAATTGTACTTTTTGTAAAAAATCTGCTTTTCCGTCATTATCTCTCGGTGCATCAATTATGGTTTGAGTAGGCAAAGTGTTTGTCTTTTCTTCACGAGAAGTAAAATAATTGACTTCTTTTACAATTCCGTTTTCAAATTGATATATTCCAATATCCCCGACTTTGGTTATTCTATCGACATTGTTTTGTAACCGAAGTTTTGTGCTGTTGATTAACAGTCTTGAATCCGTAAACTCAATGAATACAAATCCGTCAGTTACTCCATTGAATTCAGAAATAGAGGATACACCTGAAACTTTAAAATTGTATGTTTCCGTATTCAAAATCAGGATATCGCTCTCGCAGTCAATCTCACAAAGTGGGGTTGATTTATGTGCAGTTAACTCCGTTTGCAATTTATTTAAAAAATCTTCCTGTTCATTATTTGAAACTCTTAATTTTTCAAAATTGCTGTTAACGTCATCTGCGACAGCTTTTGTCTTTGCTTTAAACTTTATTAATTCTTCAATTTTTGACATCATAACTCCTAGTTTTTATATTTTTTCGGTCTGTCTTTTCGCCAAATTGCTATCCAATTAACTTGTGGATTTGCCCTCTGCTCTGTGTTATAGCAGGTTATAACTATACGAGTTGCTTCTTTTCCCCAGTAACAATAAGAAGAGTCATCCCCGTTTACATCTCCCGAATAATGAAATGTTCTCATTGATGGCAAAAAAGCAAGCAAATCCTCCATCGTATAAGTATCCGGAGGATAAACATACGTGGTTGTTCCGACATTGTATCCGCTTAAAATTTGCATATTATCGAAAGTATGAATTGTTTCGTTGGTTATAATTTCCGAAATATTGTGATTGTGTTCTTTTTTAGCATATGGAATTAAGTTATCTTCAGGCACAAGACCGTTTTCATCCAAAACAAGAACGTTATTTTTATCGTTTCCTGCATGAAAACCATCTAATAAATCGGCATTAAGGTTTTCATTTTTTATTCCGTTTGAAACAGGAATTTGGTTTTCTTCATTCCCTGCGTGGTAGCCGTCTGTTTTATCCGCATCAATTAATCTGTAATGAGCATTTACGTCTTTGTTGTGGTTGTTTTCCAAATAATCAAAAGAAACTATGCTTACATTAGAATCAATAATTAACTGTCTGTCTTCTAAATTTTCAACTTCCAACACAACTTTTATGTAAAAATCTCTGGTTGAACCTTCTTCTTCAATCGGTTTGTAGCTTTCAGGAAGTCTGCCTATGGCAAATAAGTTTTTATTGGAGTCAAATATTCCGACCTCTCTGATATAATAACCTCCGCTATCAGATGGAATTGCACACTCTACGATTAATCGGTTTTCATAATCAGTATCAACGTATATTTTAGAAATATTCCCTCGATATGTTTCATTGATTAAAGATGTTTGAGTAATATCGGGATCATAATATCCGTCACCGCCATCACCTACGGCAAATGTCGTTAAATGTAACGGTGTGCTCATTGCATAAGACCGAGTGATACTTCCTTTTCCGCTATTTGTAAGTAATGTATAAAAATCCATATTGCTCCTTTTTATCCAAACGCCCAAACGCAATCATCAAATTCTGATTCATCCCACAGGGCAAGTGGTAATTTTCTTGTTTCATCTTCAGATTTAATCCAATATTCTTCATCCCAATTGCTTTCATCCCAAACAAGTGTTTTTTGAAACGGATAAATTGTTGTGCATTCTCCTGAAAGACTTGTCATTTTGTGTTTGTAATTTCCGACATTAGCAGGCATCCCAATATTTAATTTTGCAAGATGAGAACGAACATTTTTATACTCGTTGATTAAATCTTCTAATTTTTCAATAAGTTCAAAATCCAGACCTTTAGTGACAAAATCAATATCTACCATAAATGTAAACGGTTCGCCACCCGTTTCAAACCATTCCTTAATCTTGCCTTCAAGTCCGAACATATCAAATATTTTTTGTAAGGCATATTTTGTACCTTTATACCTATGAACCTCAATAGAGCGTTTTATCAAATCTCTTTTTTCGTCATCATTTCTGCATTGTAACCACCCTTCATTGCCTGTTATATGGTACTGTTCTGCTAAATGCGGCAACGCATCCGATGGTAAATTGTCAATGATAGTAACTAACAAAACATCAAGGTCTAATTTTGAAAATCGTTCTTCGCAGATTTCATCAAATATTTTTAAATTAATATCGTTTATAGGGGCTAAATCACTCATCAGCATAACCTCCTATTTTGACATCGTAATCAACCAAATTCGCCCATTGGTATTTTTCAATATCTATGTTTTCAGGTGTTAGAGAAAGAACATCATACACTCCGTAAATGCTGCTTAAAACATTTTTAATTTGTGTTTTAACCACATTTTTGCCTAATTTTTGAGCTAATGTTTTCTTGTATTCTTGCAGTTTGGATTCAAGAGTTGTTTGAACACTTGTAATATCTGCATCCTGATAAAGTAAAATCTCTGCTTTAATAGAGAAATCTATTTTTTCAGGAGATAAAACCTGTACATAGTCGGTTAATGGTCTAATACCGTCTTTTTCATAGTATTTGCGAACAATTTCCAAAACTTCTTCGGTTGGGTTTCCGTTTTCAGTCAAAGGATAAATATTAACCACTCCGGGAGATGGAGATAATATTTCAACATCAGTTATTGATTGATGTGCAGATAATGTATGGTAGCGATATGCTCCACGACTTCCTGCGTTTGAAAACTTTTCGGGAGCTTGTCTGATTCTTTCTCTTAAATTATCAGCTTCTTCATCATCTGCTCCACCTGAAGATATTGTGGTATTCTCAACTGATGAAATATAGCTTAACGGTGTTACAAGATTATTAATTGAGCCGATTATATAATTATTCCCGACAACTCCTGATGTTTCGCAAACAGCCTCAACTGTTACAGAAGTCTCTCCTGTTTTTAATATCACATTTTCTTTTGTTTGAAATATGCACAGTCCGTCTTTTGTTTCAACTTCACAACATTCGGGTATTTCAAAATCAAAATCCAACGGTTCATCAACAGAGAATTTGAGAGTTGTAACAGCACAATTCGCAAGAAGTTTTCTTACACCTAAAGGCTCTCCAATATGTTCAAGAATATCTAATGGTGCATAACTCAATAGGTTTTGTTTTGCAGTTTCTTGAATTTGCATCCTTAAAATTGATTCTCTATACGCACCCAAGTCAATCATCAATCTTTCAATTTGAGCCGGTTGCAGAACTTTGCCTGATTTTTGCTCATAAAGTTCCACCCATTCTTTTGTAATGGTTTCGGGGTTTCTTTCTATAAAATTGGGTTCTGGTAAATTTGTCATAGTGTAACGCTTGTATTTCCTTGTGTTTTACTACCGTTCAAAGTCCATTCAATTTTGATAATAATTTGTGTCTCATTAATTTCGACCGATACAGAGTCGACAATAATTCTTGTTTCCCATAAAGCCAACGCATCAATGGTTTCTCTTGTTATATTAGGTATTGCCTCATTTACAGGGTAATCAACATATTTGTATATCTCCGAGCCAAATGTCGGTCTTAACGGAACAGAGCCTTTTCGTGTCGTAAGGATTATCGCTATACATTGGTTAATGTCATCAACTCCTTCTGCGACAGAGCCAATTTTGTTGAGTTTATATTGCCAATCTATATATGTAATTTCGTTTAAATTTGTCATGATTGTATTTATTTAAGTTTTTGATTTAATATGTTAATTCCAAAGGAGGAAAGCCTATGTCAACCGAACAAGAAGCCATAAATGTTATGCTGAATATTTTTAGAAGTGTTGCTGAATTTAAAAATATTAGACTTGAAAAGGATTTAAATTCATTTAACGATGTTCCTATTACTGTTGTTGATGCCCTGAGAGATTTGGCTAAAAGTGCCACTGAAGATATCAGTATGGGGCATTTTAACGGATTGGGGTTAAGAACAATTGAAGATTTAACTCACGATTATTCTTTGGAATATTTACAAGATTTATTTGTCAGATGTGCAAAAGCTGATTTAAAACACGATTATTTTACCTATTTAGCAGGGTTGTATATTATTAAAAAGTATATTGATTAATAAGGTTACATTGTCTGATTCGGACTTGATGTCGGGCTTCCTTGATTTCCTGTGTGAGAATGAGAGTTATAAACATCACGCATTGCTTGCATAGAAGATGTTTTATCCGTAATATCTGCCTGAGAAGTGATTCCGTCTGTATTAATCAGCATTCCTGTGTGATTAATGTTGCCGTTTAAATTGATATTTTCAAAGGTTATAGTCAGGGTATTTGTTTCTTTATCAATATTAATCAGCGAGCTATTCTCTAAATTGAGAGAAATCTGTTTTTCAGAGGTAACAACGGGAGCATCTTCGGTTGAATAAATTGCTCCGAGAATAACGCCGTCTTCTGAATTTTCATCCATAAGGCAAGCAACTTGTTCGCCAATATCCGGCATAACAAAAAATTTGTCTTTCATTGTTTTGCTTTGGATTATCGGTAGCCAGTATGAAGTAGACTCATCATCTGCGAAATTTACTCGTGCTTGTACTGCTGTAGGATTAATTTGTGATACAATGCCAAACCTTAACACGATTCTACCTCACAACTTGTTGTATAACCGCTCGCTCTGTCAAATCTGTGTCGTGCTTGTTTTATATGATATTTACCCGAAAAATGTCCGACACCTTTTAATTCAATATTGAGTCCTGCTATCAAATACGGATTCCCAACAAAATCAAGAGTCCCTTCAATTTTTGTGTCAGCCGTTCCAAGTGCTGCGTTGGCTTTTACAATAGCCTGTTTTCTATCGGTACATCTTGCATTGATTTTTAATGTATCGCCCTTAACAACACTTTCGTTGCGTGCTGTTGCTTTGACGGTTTTCTTTTTCTTTGGGTCGAAGTATGAAACCTGAACAGCTTTGTATTTTTGGCTTGTTTTTTCTCTTAAATTTATATGAGTTAGGTCTGATTTATAAAAAATCTGTGTAGATTTTGCACCTTTGAGCTTTGAAACATCATAAAATACAAGATTATTTTCGGCTATTTTAAAGATATATCCATATTGCTCCGCAAGTTTTGTGAGGAATGACAAATCTCGTTCTCTGTTTTGAGTTATTCTGTCAACTCGTATATCTGAAATCTCTCCAACCAATGTGTAACCATGTTTATCGGCAATCTCTTTTGCAATTTGTTTAAGCGTTTTATTTTCATACCCTTGAGAATTCTTTTGTCGCAATGGCTTTTTAATCCCTGTTGCAAGACCTTTTAC
Source organism: uncultured bacterium (assembly GCA_900556295.1). GTDB lineage: Bacteria > Cyanobacteriota > Vampirovibrionia > Gastranaerophilales > Gastranaerophilaceae > Stercorousia. The sequence continues at coordinate 19,418 of USOK01000001.1, forward strand.
AGTTATTACATCGGGTGGTGTATCGTATTCTAATTCATCAATCTCGAAAACCCCGCAGTTTAATAGCTTTTCTGCCTCATATCCGATATACGCACGAAGACAATCGCCTTTGCTTGGTATCCATGCACCTTGCCAAAGTTTTTCGGAATCTTCAAATGAGATTAGCAGCTCGTCAGATTCCCCATGTTCAACATCTATATATTCGATAGATGTAACATAGGGAGAAACGTCTTTTGTAATATTTTTCTTGTCGTAAAATAGTTCAAAAATTGGGACTAGCATTATTTTTTCCAAGGTGGGGTTTCAAACTTTATTGTTTCGGATTCTTCTAAAACAGGGATTTTTAGTTTTATGCCTGAATCTAAGAGGGGTGTAACTTTAACTTCAGGGTTTGCTTTTATTATTTCTTCATACAGTGCAGGGTTTTTATAGTATTTGTATGCGATTAAATCCCATCTGTCATTGTCTTTGGTTATGTAAGAATAATATTCAGTCATTCTTTACTCACGCCTTTTTCTTAAATCCTTTTTCGGTTTCATCTTCTTCGGGAATTTTTCCTGTATATTCTCTAAGTCGGAGTTCAACTTGTATTGAAAGTAAATCGCCTTCTGCCGAGGCTTGTTCTGTTGTTTTGCCAATTTCTTCTATTACAAAGACTCCGACATATTCGCCATTTCCTTTAATAAACTTAAGAGGTTCTGCTTTGTCAGCAACTTCAACTAAGGCTTTTAATTCGTTTTCGGGAACACAAAATGTCCTATGAAAGTTCAGCTTTATATTCTCCTCTTGAAGATTTTTCCCCAAGAATTGTAAGATTGGTTTGTTTTCTATCCTTTCATGTTGAGCATAGTTGTAGGATACGGTTTCATTTAAACCGTTAAAGTATGTTATCAATTCAAATTTTATATTTCCAAGTTGAGCAAACATATTTTAGTACGCAACTCTTTCTTTACGTTCTAATTCTCTTCTGAAAATCGCAACAACTTCATCTTTGTGCTTTTTCAAAAGTTGTGAGAATTCTTCTTTTGTTGTTCCGTTTGGCATTGTTATTGTCGGGGAGTAGGTAATTACCAATTGAGTTCCTCCACTGATACCAAGTTTGTTTTTATTAGCACCCATACCTGTTGTCATAAGTCCTAAAGACTTATTCATTGCTTTAATAAGTGGAGCGGGTTTCATAGTGGATGCAATTGTTTCAACGATTTTTAATTTGTTTAAATCTTTTAACGGCCCGACTTTAGCAGGGGAGTGAGGCAAGTGGTCTCGGATAATTTGGGCGTGCTTTCCGATTGCTTCTTTGGTTTTTCCGAGTTTGGAAAGGATTCCGTTTGCAAGCATATCGCCGATTTTCTTGCCAAACTCAAACACTTTAGTTATGAGTTCAACAATTTTCACAATAATATTTGCAATGGCTTTACCGAATTTTACACCCATATTTTCGGCAGCTCCTCCTGTATCTTCAACGGGCTTAATCAGCTTTTTAAACCAGTCAATTATTGCTTTTATAGGTTTTAATATTGGCTCTATTGCTGTTCCAATTCTTTTAACTAACGGCATCAAAGGTTGTAAACCTTCTTTTAATCCTTGCCACATACCTTTAAAGAATGCTGTAATTGGTTTCCAATATTTGTATATCACTAATGCAACTGCTCCAATTGCAAGTGCTATCCATCCAAGAGGCGAAGTCAGAAGTGTAACGGAAAATGCTCTGAAAGCTATTATTGCTCTTGATATCATACTTGGGAAACCTAAAAAGGCTGTTTTTATTCCGTTTAATCCGAGCATAATATTTGTTGGGATTGATTTTATTGAAGTCATTGCCCAAGTTTTCATAGCAACTGTTGATTTTGCAATATTGCTTGGAAGTTCTTTAAACGAAGTAATTAAACCTGCTCTCAAATTGTTGTCTATTCTTCTAATATCTGACATTAAACCACCTTTAAGACTAAAAGCTGAAGCAAGCCCTAATTTATCCCCACTCTGTTTGATTTTGTAACCAAATGTCAGATTGTGAGCGGTGGAATTTAAACCGATAAAATTCAACAGTTTAATTCCGTTTTGTACCAAAGCAGGGGTTAAATCTCTTGCCACACTCAAAAATGCTCCGTATCCTTTAACGAGTTTACCGACAAGAATTGTTGCAGTTCCAAGAGTAGTCAACACAACTCCTGCTCCTATCGTGCCGATTATTGCCGTAAATATTCCTTTTTGCAATAATGGATTTTTATTTATAGCAGTAAGTAATTGATTGATTTTTTCGATAGGTTTGTGTAGATGAGGAAAAACAAGCTCTTTCATATTAATTTTTAAGAGTTTAAATTGCTCGTTTGTGGTTTCCATCATGTGGTTAAAGTCTTCATCCATAATGCCATCTGCACCGAGAGCAGATGCTTTAATTCTTCGGTACTCATCGAGGTTTTGCATCATAGGTTTTAAGAAGTTTAAGTCTGTTTTATTCCTAAAGATTTCTGAAACTTTAAACACATCCCCGCCTGTAAGATGATTAATTAACATAACCATCTCTTCAATAGGGTCTTTATTTTCAGTAATTACCCGATTTAAGAATTGTGGTAAATCAACTCCATACAGTTCTTTAAACCTGTTAACAGCCATTGGAGATGTTATTGCTTGCAAGAAACTTTCAAAGTTTGTAGCAGCTTCGGCAGCACTTCCTGCACCTTTCATTGCGACTTGTAGAGCAGCACCAAGTTGAGAAACGGCAGGAACTCCTCTCATTCCGAGCATACTTGCTCCTGCCGTTAAACTTGGAAAGGCGGCAGACATATCTTTCAACTCAAATCTTCCTTCTTTTCCGGCTTGAGCCAAAATGTCCATTGTTTTACCTAAATCATCAACATTAACTTTTAAGTTATCTGTAACAGCAAACGCAGTTTTAGATATATCTACAATTTCGGCTTGTGCTGCCGTTGCAGTTCGACCGATTACATTCATGTAGTCTAGTGCTTTTTCAGGGGCAATACCTGATGCTACAAGAACATTCAAACCTTCTGCAATTTCACTTCTGAATTGGTTTGTGTGCCTTGAGATTGAACCTAATCTTTCATCCATTTCTTTTAGTTGTTCTGCGGATAACTGACCGACATTTCCTAATTCTCGGAGTTGATGCTCCAAAGCAAATGCTTCCGGGATAGCTTGAGGAATACCCAATTTATATGCAAGTCCTCCTCCTGCTGCTGTTAATCCTGCACCGAGTTTTACCATATTCGCTCCAAGTTTGTCCAACATATCGGAAGTTTGTTGGATTTTGTTTTGGAGTTTTGAAAATTCCTCATTAGATTTTGTAACGGCATCTCTTATTACCTTTGACATTTTGTCGAAGGCAACAAGGGTTAATGATACTTTCAGCATACTGTCGAGCATTGTTCCTCAATTTCCGTATTTTGATTATTCGTGTACTTAATTGCCTCTTTGCACCAATATATGATTTGAGGAATGGACATTTTTCCGATCTCGGAATACTGCCACCCTGTGATTTTGCATAAATGAATTATTGATTGAGCATCAGGTAATGCATCTATGCAACCATCTGTTCGATTTCTTTCTGTGTAGGTTTGATTGTTTCCTTCACTTCTGTAGCTTTCGCCTCTGTAAACTTTCCCGACATTTCAGCCTGAAGAGCTATTACATCTTCCAAGTCAAGTGCCAATATATCTTCGTAAACTAACTTCTGTCCGTCAATTTCGGCAAGTTCGGCAATAAGAGCGTAAGGGATTTCCTCTGATGATTTTGCTTTTTGTTGTGCTTGCAGTAAATCGTAACCTTTTCCTTTGTGAAGCACAGCAATTTTACCGGAGGGTAGGGTAAGTGTTTTTGACATAAATTTCATTCTCCTTAATTTTTTGTATTTGAGTTGTATTTTTATACCGTTCAAAAAGTGTTCAAAAACCGTTCTGTTGAATTTTACTGTCGGGGTTGGTATAAATTATCATCCGAAGTAGTTTTATCCCTCTTAAAATCGATTTTAAAAATTTTGAGTCATTTTTAAAGTTTCATATCTTTTTCTTGTTGTAATATCTACGGGCGAATACGGAACAGAGCAAGCAATCAGAGCAAGTGCCAATGCCCAAAATCTGTCAGCGTGTCCGTTTACTTCGGAGGTGTCAGCATCAAAACGGATGTTTCCTGCTTTTGTTGCAATTCTTCTTATCGAGTGTAAATCTTCTCGGATATCGTGTTCGTTTGGTATGAATACGGATTTATCTTCAAAGTTTGTTCTGAGGTTGTATGCCATTTCCTCTTTGGAACGATTCGTAAACATTACCGCCTCAACCCTGTATCGTCCGAAGTCTTTTTGTGCAGTTTCGGCAAGTTGCATACCTATGCCGGTAGAGTCAATGCAACATCTTCGCAGTTTTGGGTGTTTTAAAATTTCTGATACTATCTCATATTGGATATGAAAAGGTGTTTTTTCTAAAACTTTAACTTTTCTTGTATATTTTGAGTTTTCAAGCCTTTCAAGACACCATATAACCGTTAAGTCTTTTCTTCTGCCGATATCTATTCCTACATACAAATCGCCTTTTATTGTTTCAAGTGATTTTAAAACATCCTGCATCTCGCAAGTTGCAATAAGTTCATACGGAAGAAAAGCACAGGCTTCATCAATAGCTATACAACAATACTCTTGAAACCAAGTGTAATCGTCAAAACAGTTCTTGCATTCTTCATCCAACCAAGCCTGTCGTTCTTCTTGTGTTGTGGGTCTGTCATAGATTTTATCAATCAAACCTTCATCAACGGCAAGTTGTATCGGGGTTTTGTGATGACTCCATTTGAGTTTACCTTTTTGAACCTGATCCAAGAATTTGTAATAAAGACAGCTTTGACCGTTGTGGGTTGAGAGAATTCTTAGAGGATAACCCCAAGTGATACAAGGTCGTGCCGCTTTCCATAATTCTTCGGGATTATTGTGGAATGCAAATTCATCGAGTACAACTTTTCCGCCTTTGGAACGAAACCCTTTAGGGTTTGATGACAATGCGTGTATTTTTGTTCCGTTAGAAAACTGAATAACATAGGCTTTGATGTCTTTTTCTTTATCCAAAATCTGCTCGCCTAAATCTTTGGCTGCGATATTAAATAAAGTTGCCCATTGTTTGCAATAATCAATGTACTCTCGTGCCGCCGATTCATCGGCAGAAGAAAACCACACAGCCGGAACTGTTCGTTTTACGCAATCTCTTACATCTTCATAACTTTGTACATATGTTGCTCCTATTCTTCGGGATTTCTCCCATATTTTTACTTTTGAATTATCATCTAACCACCGCATTTGATACGGCAGAAAAAAATTAGTTTTCTTCGATTTCTTCGTTATTGTCGTCATGATGGGTGATTCCCAACACCTCTTCTTCAATTTGTGCAATAAGTTCAGGAGTTAGTCCTCTTGGTGTAGCTTTTTCTTCTTTTTTAGCCACTATGTCCTCATAGTCTTTTACTTTGGTAAACATAGGGACAAGTTTACAAAATGCATACATTCTACTGGCATCAATTTTGTTGCCTTTTTCCATATCTTCCGTTATGTCTTTCATTATTTTGCGTGCAAATTCAAACAATTCTTCATGGAAAGCAATTTTAGATTTAATATACAACTTGCGTTTATTATCCCAATCGCCTTTTTCTTTCCAATTCATAACGGTTTTTCTGCTAAGATTTAGTTCATTGGCAATTGTTTCAACTGTTTTTAATTTGTAAACAAAGAGGTTTTCTGCCTCACCTACAAGATATTGCTTATTAGTCAAGTTCAGCCTCCAAGTTTTTAATTTTTACTTCAAGGTTTTTAATCTCTGTTTGGATTGTATTTAACCTTTGCATTGATACAAGTGCTTTTTCAGTATCAATTTTGGTTACATCTTCATACGGATTAAGCAATGAACGAATAATCAAAATAAGTCCTGATGCTTCCGTATCGAGTGTACGGAAACGTTTTTTGCTTTCTGCAAGCATACCTTTCAATTGTAATCTTTCAGGATTCATCTATGAAACCTCCCTTTTTAAAATAGGACACCAAAGGTTATTGTCGATTTTGCTTTCAATTCGAGAAAGCAAAGCCGCATGATATTGGTTTGTTTCAAGCAAATCCTTTAAGATTTCAAAATTATTCTGAATAATTTTTTCAAAGGCTTTCACTTGTGCCTGATGATAAATATACCAAATAGCGAAAATCAAAGCCGGAAACCCGACATTTTCGATAAATGGAGACAGTTCGTTTAAAAATTCCATATATAAGTAACTCCTTTTATACTTTTCTTCATCCTCTTTAGTGAAAGAAAACAAGCTGCGAGTTAAGTCTCGCAACTGTTTTCTGCGTATTAAGAGGGGTAAGTGTATATTTTTAGTCTAACTCGTAGTGATTTTGTTTTTCAAAAATTATTTATTTAAAAAATTATGAAAAAAATTGTTTAATAAAAACTTATGCAAAAAATTTTTGAAAGCGTTGCAGTACACCGTTTATAGTGTGAATGTACAAAACCCCCGTTGTAAAAAATAAAGGAATTTAAAAAGTATGAAATTCTACGAAGTATTTAAAGCCGGTAAATACCCTCAAGGTAAATTTACTAAAAAAGAAATTGCAGAAATTGCAAAAAACTATGACCCAAAATTCTGCGAAGCTCCGATTACTATCGACCATCAACAGTCAGGACCCGCTTACGGTTGGGTTGAAACAGTAAAAGCAGAGGGGGATAAATTAAAAGTTGCTTTTAAAGATATTCCCGAAGCATTTGAAAAAGATGTAAATGATGGAAAGTATAAAAAAGTTTCCGTTGAATTGTACCGAAATCTTGAAGGCAAAGGTGCTTACCTTAAAGCTGTCTCATTTTTAGGTGCAGCAATCCCTCAAGTTAAAGGTTTGGAAGCTATTAAATTTATGGAAGCGGAGTCAGATGTTTACGAGTTTGAATCCGAAGATGATTCCGACAACTTTTCGCAAGAAGCTATTGACGATTTGAAAAAGCAGATTTCTGATTTGGAAACTCAAGTTGCTAATTTCAAAGAAAACAACAAAAAACTTGAAACAATTAAATCTTTGAAAGAAAAGATTTCAGCCCTAACTGATGAAGTTGCAAGTTTTAAAGAAAAAGCACAAGGCAAAGAAGAAATCGAACAAGAATTAAACAACATTAAACTCGCTATTAAGAAAAAAGAGTTTGATGAGTTTATCGAAAAACAAATCGAAAAGGGAACATTGGTTCCGGCAAACAAAGAAGTCGTACTATCAATTTTTCAAGAATTAGATAATGTACAGAAATTTGGGGAGGACTCGCAAGTCATTTCTGACTTTAAATCTTTTATCGAGTCCATTCCGCCCCAAATTACATACAAAGAAACTGCAACAAAAGACAAACACTTGTCTAAAGTGGATGTTGAAAAGTTTGCAAATGCCGAAGAAGAATCCTTAGAGATTTTTAAAGAGGCAACCGCTCTTGCGGAAAAAGAAAACATCTCATTCAGAGATGCCCTGCTTAAATTAAATATTTAGTAACATATTACCCCCTCAAAAAATAATAAGGAGTTTAAATGGGAAGACTTGAAGAATTACGCATAAATGCGTACCTTTCGGAAGTCGCTCGTGGTTACAGAAACAATGCCTTTGTAGCTGATGTCCTGTTCCCAACGATATATTCCGAAAAAGAAAAAATTGACATTTTCCAGTTTAACAAAGAAGCCTTCAATATCTATGATACGGAACGTGCTATTCGTGCAAACTCAAATGTCATCTCACCGCAAGGTTTCAAAAAGCATACAACAACTTTGACGGAACACGATTTATCTTATCCGATTGATTACAGGGAAGAACAGGAAGCCGAAAAAGTAAAACTGCAACTCCACGCAACAAATGTGGTTACAAACGGATTACAACTTGAACACGAAAAAGCCTGTGCAGATTTGGTTCAAGACCCGAATAATTATTCTTCCGACAACAAAAGAATTTTATCGGGAACATCCTGCTTTAACTGGTCAACCTCAGACCCTCAAGGTATTATTGATGATGCAAAAGATGCCGTATCCAAAAAGATTGCACAAGACCCGAATACTATGGTTATCGGACAATCTGCTTGGAAACTGCTTAAAAAACATCCTCAACTTAAAGGTTTGATTTCAGATAACCTTAATAAATTAGTAACCATTAATTTACTTAAAGAAATATTTGAAATTGAAAACATTTATATTGGTAAGTCTATCTTTGCCGATAAAGACGGAAATTTTGTCAGAATTTGGCAAGACAATATTGTCCTTGCGTATGTTCCGAATTTAGGTGCATCAAGAACGGAATACGACCCGTCATTTGCATATACGGTTCGTAAAAAAGATGCCTTAAACATTGACGAATACACAAAAGAAGGTAACAAAGTCAAATACATAAGAGCGACTGACATCTACACACCGTTTTTAGTCGGTGCAGAAGCAGGATACTTGATTTCAGGTGTTAATGACCCAAGTTATGACCCCGAAAAAGATAAAGGAGGTTCAAATGTCCAAGTATAAGGTAAAACACACCTCTATTATGCATAACGGAAAACTTTGTAAAGAGGGCTCTGTTATTGAGTTAACCGATGCACAAGCTGCTAAACTTGCTGACTTCGTTGTTTTAGTGCCTGCGACAAAACCTAAAACAAATACTCAAACAAAAACTCAGGCAACCAAAACCGAAACAAAAACTCAAAATCCCCCTGCAAACACAAATGAAGGAGGTGTAAAAGATGGCGAATAAAGTATATAAACCTCTTTTAATTGATTCCGTTAAAGCTGCCGTTGATATCGAACAACACAGATTTATAGGGTTTGACGGAAATTATTGCTCACAAGGAGCTAAAGCTCTCGGAGTATCAGATGTTGCAATTGAAAAAGAACAGTATGTCCCTGTTGCACTATTAGGAATTTTACTTATAGAAGCAGCCGGCACAATTTCTGTTGGGGATGCCGTTGCATCCGATGAAAACGGAAAAGCCGTTAAAGCAACCGACTCTGCAATAATCAACGGATATGCGTTGGATGACGGTGCTGACGGTCAGGAAATACGAATTTTAATAGGACAATAATTATGGAATATTGCACGATTGAAGATATTGAAACTCAAACCTCTACCCCTACTCTAATCCAGCTTACTTCTGATGATGGGCAGGAATCCGTCAATCGTGTTGTTGCCCTTGAGGCAGTCCTTTATTCTTCTACGCTCATCGATGGGTATTTGAGAGGCAGATACTCTCTACCTCTCAATACTCATTTTCCTTTACTTCGTATATTGGCAATAGATATAAGTATTTACAGGCTATACGCACGAAGAATGAGAAACGAAATGCCTGAAGTAATTGAAACTGCATACAAAAACGCAATATCTACTCTAAGAGATATTCAAAAAGGTGTAATATCCCTGCAAGCAGAAAATGATTTACTTGAAACTTCATCCTTTAATGCTCAGGAGTATAAAACAAATAAGAGTATTCTTGATAAATTATTCGGAAAGCAAAAAATGAATGAGTATTAGGAATATTGAAAACTCTATCACACAAAAGCTAAAAGACTCTTTTCCCGAAGTTCTTGTGCAAGGTTTCCCCGATAAACCCTCCGAGTTTATTCTTTTACACCCGATAGGTGCTTTACTCGTTCATTATCAGGGAAGTAATTACACAAATTCAAATGCTCTCGGAATAATTTCTCAAGAAAATAAAAAAGAGTTTGCCATAACTGTCGTAACAAGAAATTTAAGAGCAAATCAGGGAGCGTATGAATACATAGATAACGTCAAATCAATCCTTACAGGATTTCAGCCTGATGAATGCTCAAAATTAATGCCACTAAAAGATTATTTCATTTCTGAAAATGCAGGAATTTGGCAATACGGAATTAATTTTTCACTAACTACAACTAACATACAAAATTATTGATTAAACATTTACCCAAAAGGAGACTATATGCCTGCATCATTTTTACATGGTGTCGAAACCATTGAAGTAACCAAAGGTGCAAGAACAATTACAACGGTAAAAACTGCCGTTGTCGGACTTGTAGGAACTGCACCGATTGAAGATGTTGAAGATGAATACAAAACAATTAATACCCCGACTTTGATTCTGAATGAAACCGAAGCCGTAAAATATTTCGGTAATCACAAAGCCGGATTTACAATTCCTCAAGCCCTGAAAGCTATCTTTGACCAAGGTGCCGGAATTGCCATTGTTATTAATGTTTACAACCCCGAAAAACACGACTCCGTTGAAGATGTAAAAATATCCGATATAAACGGAGGGATTGATTCTCAAACAGGAAAACGTACAGGAATGAAAGCGTTTGAAGATTGCTATTCCTTATTCGGTTATTATCCGAAAACAATTATTGCTCCCGTTTTCTGTGAAGAGACTGCCGTTGTATCAGAAATGAATACTCTGTGCAATAAAATCAGAGCAATAGGAATTGTTGATGCTCCTGTTGGAGCTTCCGTATCTGATGTCATTACAGGTCGTGGGCCAGAAGGCACAATCAACTTTAACACATCTTCAGAACGTCTAATCCTTTGTTATCCGCATTTAAAAGTATATGATTCGGAGTCGGATTCAATAAAACTGCAACCTTATTCTCAAAGACTTGCCGGTGTTATTGCTGCCAAAGATGTCGATAAAGGTTATCACTGGTCACCGTCAAATACGGAAATACAGGGAATTGTCGGTATTGAACGGCAATTAACCTCAATGATTAACGACCCGACAAGCGAAGTTAATACCCTAAACGAAGCCGGAGTTGTAACCGTATTTAACTCATACGGTTCAGGCTTCAGGACTTGGGGCAACCGTTCTGCTGCATATCCGAGTTTAACCCATCCGACAAACTTCATAAATGTCAGAAGAACAGCCGATATTCTTCACGAATCAGTCGAATACTCAATGCTCCAATTTATGGATTATCCGATAGATAACGGCTTGATTGATTCTATTTGTGAAACAGTTAACCAATTTATTCGCACATTAATCGGTCGTGGTGCATTGATTGACGGCAAGTGTACTTTTAATCAGGATAAAAACCCTGCAACGGAAATCGCCAACGGGCATCTTGTTTTTGATATTGAATTTATGCCTCCGACTCCAGCTGAAAGAATAACCTTTGAATCATTTATTAACATTGAACTGCTGAAATCATTAGGAGCATCATAATGTACGCAACAGTTAATAATAATGGCGATTTGGAAGTCCACACAGATGAAAACGACAGTTGCTTTCTTTGTAAAAACTTGTATAAGTGTCCCCTAATACAAGCAATTAGCAAGGAATATGTTATCTTGCATTATTCTGACATCGAAATATCACAATGTGCATTATTTAAACGCTAACACCCTAAAAATAACGAGGAATATATAATGTCCAAAATTGAAATTAATAAATTAACCAACGCAAATATTTACATGAACGGTACAAACCTTTTAGGCAGAGCCGAAGAAGTACAGCTACCCCAAATCAAACACAAAATGGCTGAACACAAAGCCCTCGGTATGGTTGGCTCGGCTGAATTTTTTGCCGGCATAGATAAACTTGAATGCAAAATAAAATGGAATGCGCTCTATCCTAATGTATTAAGAACTTGTGCAAATCCGTTTCTTGCCACAATGATTCAAGTTAGAGCTTCACTTGAAACATACAACGGTGCCGGAAGAATTAACGAAGTTCCTGCAACTGCGTTTTTAATCGGAACTTTTAAAGAATTTCCGTTGGGGAATATAAAGCCGCATGAAAATGCAGAATACGAAACAACAATGACCGTAACCTACGCAAAGTTGATTGTAGATAAACAGGAAATCTTTGAAATAGATGTACTGCAAAACATTTACAAAGTGGGAATGGTAGATATGCTCGCAAAATTTAAGAAAAATGTGGGGGCATAGTGGAAGATTCAATCCTTAAAAAAGCTAATTCTAAAAAAAGTCTGACCGAAGAAATTGCCACCCGAAAACGTGCATTAAACTTCTATTCGCTTGCCAATATTCTTCCTGATCCCGATATTGTCCTACGCAAACAGGGGAAAGATGTTCGAGTTTACAAGGAATTACTCTGTGACCCGCACGTTTTTGCTTGTGTTCAATCCCGTAAATCAGGTGTTCTCTCACTTGAATGGGAAATAAACAGAGGACTGGATAAAGACGAAAAAGCCGAAGCTATTGAAAACTTACTAAAACAACTCGATATCCACAAATTGATTTCAGACATTTTGGATGCAACACAGTTTGGGTTTCAACCTTTGGAAATAATATGGAAAAGAGATAAATCGGGGTATATTTTACCTGAAAGAATAGTTGCAAAACCACCCGAATGGTTTTGTTTTGATGATAACAACACTCTAAAATTCAGGACTAAAGAGAATTATTACGGAGAGGAATTGCCGAATAAAAAGTTTTTGTTGGCTCAAAACAACCCCTCATACAACAATCCTTACGGAGAACGAACTCTTTCACGAGTTTTCTGGCCTGTTACATTCAAAAAAGGCGGATTAAAATTTTGGGTTATTTTTACGGAAAAATACGGAATGCCACATCTTATTGGTAAACATCCTCGAGGAGCGACAAAAGAAGAAACCAACACTCTTGCCGATATGCTTGAAGAAATGGTACAAGATGCCATTGCTGTCATCCCTGACGATTCTTCCGTTGAAATTCAAGAAGCAAATAAATCCTCATCTGCTGCGATATATGAACAGCTTATCGATAAAATGAATGCTGAAATTTCAAAAGCCATACTCGGTCAGACTCTAACTACCGAAATAGGCGCAACAGGAAGTTATGCCGCATCTAATACGCACTTTGCAATACGACAAGACATTATTGATGCCGATAAAAAACTTGTTGAAAGTGTTATTAATCAACTGATTCAATGGATATATGAAATTAACTTCTCAACAGCGGATATTCCTGTCTTTGAAATGTATGCTTCCGAAGATGTTGATTTAACTCTTGCTCAAAGAGATAAAATCCTTTCAGACACAGGTGTAAAATTTACCAAAGAATATTTTATTAAAAATTATGGTCTTGAAGATGAGGATTTTGATATCCGAGAGGACATCTTACCAACTGCAACACCAAACTTTAGTGAGTTTAAAGAAGAACCCCCAATCGTTCAAGGACAGAAACAAATAGAAGATTTGTTTAAATTCTTATCGGAAACTGAACTTTCAAAACACTCTCAAAAGATGCTATCTCCATTGATTTCACTTCTTGAAAGTTGTGAAAGTTATGAAGAAGCATACGAATTATTAACAGACAAAAACTTAAAAAGCAAAAAGTTTGAACAGACGCTTCAAAAAGCTATGTTCCTCTGCGAACTGCAAGGAAGGAGCGATGGTTTGGATGAATAAACAACTGACTAACTTGGGGGCTCGTACTAAACGGCGTTTCGAGTCTTGCTCAACGCAAGCCTCTTCAGCCTCTGCTCGCCTCCGCTTCTTTGATTTCTTTTCAGGGATAGGGGGTTTTAGAATTGGCTTGGAACGAGCCGGTTTTAAATGTGTTGGCTATTGTGATAATGACGAATATGCCAGCAAATTATACAAGAATTACTTTGATACAACGCATGAGGTATTTTTTAATGACATCACAACAATCAATACAAAAGAACTTCCCGATTTCGATATCTTATGTGCGGGATTTCCTTGTCAATCTTTTAGCATTGCAGGAAAAAGACTCGGATTTGAAGACACAAGAGGCACAATGTTTTTTGAAATCGCACGGATTCTCAAAGACAAAAGACCGAGATATTTTATTCTCGAAAACGTTAAAGGCTTACTTAATCACAACGGAGGAAAAACTTTCCAAACAATACTTAAAATTCTCTCCGACATTGGGTATCAAACTCAATGGCAGTTACTTAATTCTAAGTTCTTCGGAGTTCCTCAAAACAGGGAGCGGGTGTACATTGTTGGATGTTATGGAACAGAATGTGCCGGAAAAATATTTCCTATCACAGGATATGATGAAGAAAATATTAGCGAAAATAATTTAATTCAATTAACGGAAACAAAAGGAAAATCCCAAGGAAGTCGTGTTTATGACCCAAAAGGTATAAGCTCAACATTAACATCTAATAGTGGAGGTTTGGGTGGAAAAACAGGCTTGTATTTTATTAATCAATATTACTTTCATTGCAAAAAATCAGATTATTCATCCACATTAAAAGTTGGCGGAGAACGACCAATGATAAATCTTCCGAATGATGCAATTGAATCTTTTATTAACAAGCCACGCCACAATCAATACAAAGCCTCTGACACCGTTCAAACTCTAAAAGTCGCAGGCGATACTCCTTTGATGAAAGTTAGAAACGGAACTAAAAAAGGATTTGACGAAGCAGGTCCCGGAGACGGAATTAATTTAGCATTTCCTCAATCAAAAACAAGACGTGGGCGAGTCGGCAAAGGTTGTTCTCAAACACTTGATACAAGTTGCAATATGGGAACAATTGACGATTACAGGATTAGGCGATTAACTCCTCTTGAATGTTTTAGGCTTCAGGGTTTTCCTGATGATATGGTAAAAACTGCAAGAACTCTCGGAATGGCTGACTGTCATTTATACAAAATGGCAGGAAATGCTGTTACAGTAAATGTAATTGAGGCTGTCGCTAAAAAACTGGCAGAGGTTATCAATGGTACAACTTAAAAGTCTGTTTAAACTTGCTCCCTCTCTTGCAATAAAATATTTCAAAAACAAAAACAACAAATTTAGTTGGGATTGGTACGAACTTTGGCAAGATGCACACAAAAAATCGTTTACGGTCGCAAAAGTTATGCGTGAAGATATCCTCAAAGACATTCGTTCAGCTTTAGATAAAGCACTTTCTGAAGGCAAAACCTTTAAAGAGTTTTCAAAAGAACTTAAACCAACACTCCAAAAGAAAGGTTGGTGGGGTGAACAGATTGTTGTTGATTCTCAAGGTAATGCCGAAAAAGTTCAGCTTGGTTCAATGTACCGATTAAAAACAATTTATTCCGTAAATATGCAAGTAGCTTATCAAACAGGAAGATATAAGACACAAGTGGATAATGCAGAAAATCGACCGTACTGGGAATACGTTGCCGTTATGGATACTGCAACAAGACCTGAACACGCAATGCTTAACGGCTTGATTTATCGATATGATGACCCGTTTTGGCAGAGTTTTTACCCTCCGAACGGTTGGCGATGCAGATGTAGAGTTAACGCCCTTTCTGATTACAAAGTACAAAAAAATAAAAGTATCGTTTCTTCTTCAGAAGGTACTTTATCCCAACAAATGGCACTTGTTTCTAAAAAATCAGGCGAATACAAGCCTGTAACTGTTTATACCGACCCACTTACAGGCAAAAGAATTTCCCCTGATGTCGGTTGGTCTCATAACCCTGCAAGTGGATTAATTGAACAGTAATAAAACACTATTTGAACAGATATAAAACAATAAGGAGTTTTAAATGACTATTGATAAAAAATCTCTAATCAATTGGGTTGGCGGTAAAAGATTGTTGCGTAAAACAATAGAACCGCTTATTCCTAAAGATATAAAATCATATATTGAACCGTTTGGCGGTGGCGGTTGGATTTTGTTTTACAAAGACAAATGGGCTGATTTAGAAATCTACAATGACCTTGACAGCCGTCTTGTAAACCTTTTCAGGATTGTTAAATACCATCCGAATGCATTTAAAGAAGAATTTAACTATCTTCTCGGCTCTCGTGAAATCTTTTTCCAATTTATGAACTCAACTCCGATTACGGATATTCAAAAAGCTGTTCAGTTTTATTACTTGATAACTCGCTCATTCGGTGGCAAAGGAAATACTTTCGGAACAGTAAAATGTTCAAGCGGTGGAGCTTGTAAATCCTTAAAAAATGTGCCTGAAAAAATTGATGCCATCCACAAACGTCTTGATAAAGTAATGATTGAAAATCGTGACTTTGAAAAACTCATCAAACAATACGATTTTGAAAATGCTTTTTTCTATTGCGACCCTCCGTATTCCAAAGGTTGCGGTTATGAAGTTACATCTACGGAAGACTTCGACCACGAACGTTTGAGAGAAATTCTTGGGAACATAAAGGGCAGATTTTTACTGTCGTATGACGATTCTCCAAAAATTAGAGAATTATACAAAGGGTTTGAAATGATTGCCATTGAAAGACAAAACGGCATTAATAACAGACAGGGCGATAATCGATTAAACAAAGTGTTTAAAGAACTTTTAATCGCCAATTATCCGATACGAGAAATACATGAGCGACAAACCGATTGAAATCAAAATCGACAATAAAGATGTTGAGAAAAAGTTGTTAGAACTTGCTCAAAAAGGCGAAAACCTGCGACCGTTAATGAAAAACATCGCAGGTATTTTCGCATCTGCAACAGAAGAAAATTTCAAAAATGAAGGCAGACCTGATAAGTGGACAGAACTTTCCGAAGTAACGAAAAAACAAAGAACAAAACAGAAAAAATGGCCGGGACAAATACTGCAAGTTTCAGGTCAGCTTGCCTCATCAATTTCAACACAGTATGACGATGAATCGGCAGTTATAGGGTCAAATCTTGATTATGCAGCAATTCATCAACTCGGAGGTCAAGCCGGTAAAAACAAAAAAGTTGAAATCCCTGCAAGACCTTATCTTAAACTTACAGATGATGATTTCAATGAAATTCTTGACGCAACTAAAAACTTTTTGAAGTAAATAAAAGTTGGAATGGTAGCAAAACAGGCAAATTGAGCATATTTGCCCGAGAAAGGAAAGTTTTATGAATATAGTTGAACCAATCAGAAAAAAGTCGGACTTAAAGAAAATCGAACGAATTTTAAGAAAACAAAGCCTAAGAGATTTATTACTGTTTACAGTTGGAACAAACTGCGGTTTAAGAATTTCAGATATTTTAAACCTTAATGTCGGAGATGTTCGAGGTAAAAATTACATAAATATCATTGAAAAGAAAACAGGTAAATTTAAAAGATTTCCGATTAACTCAAAATTAAAACCTTTATTTGATAAATTTACTGCAAAAAGAAATAGTGATGAACCTTTGTTTTTATCTGTTTTTAATAACAGAATGGAACGCACTCAATCTTACAGGATAATTCGAGATGCTTGTCGAGAAGCCGGGATTGATTATAAAATAGGTACTCATACTTTAAGGAAAACATTCGGGTATCATCATTATAAAAAATTTAAGGATGTAGCCTTATTACAAAAAATATTTAATCACTCAAGTCCTGCTATTACATTGAGATATATTGGAATAGACCAAGAAGAAATTGACGAAAGTTACAATAATTTTATTCTATAATTCAGTTATAATCACTAATTCAACAAAAAAGCAATTCAACATATTACTTCTTGTGTTGAATTATTCAAAACTTCCAAATTCTATTTGATTTTATCACAAACAAAGAAAATTTTTAAGCTGTATTGCTAATATTAATTTTTATTAAAACAAACAGTCTAAAACTCTTTATTTGTAATGCTTTTGCAGAAATACAGTTTTCAACTTATTACTTCTTGTGTTGAATTGCTTTTTCTCAAATGCCTATAAGTATAATAACACAAACATAAGCGACTAATTATTTTTTATTAAATTTATGTTGAATGTGCTTAATATTTAATAAAAATCAATGGCTACAACCCTTATAACATAATACTTTTGTAAATTAATCAACACAAGAAGTATTGTGTAGAGTTCAAATTCCCAAAGAAGTGATGAATAACGAGAATATTCTCGAGAAAGAAAAGAAAGTAGTGGTTGCAAGCTTACCAATTAAAAGCATAGATGAAATAGAGTTAATCAAGGGGTTGTATAGGACAAAAAATCAACTCCAAGATTTGTTGATGTTTACACTTTCAATTAATACAGGCTTGGGATTGATTGAGTTATTAAATCTCAAGGTTAAAGATGTAAAAGGTAAGCATTATTTGTCTATAGGTAAACAAAGAAGTATGCCTTTGAATAATGAAATTATGCAGTTAATAGAAGAGTTTACTGAAAACAAAAAGTCATCAGAATTATTATTCCAAAACAGTCGAGGAAACAAACTTGGTAGAACCGCAGTTTTTTATGCATTTAAAGATATTTGCACAGAGCTTGGATTAAGTGATAAATATTCACCTTTGTCTTGGCGAAAAACTTTTGCGTATCACTATTATCAAAAATACAAAGATATTTCATACTTAATGTGGTTGTTCAATCAGCATGCAGTCAATATTGCACTCAAATTTATAGATGTCGAAGAAAATATGAATTTGAGATTTAGAGAGGGAGTGTGTTTGTAGTGAGTCGTAATAAAAATTTGATAATTGGAGCCGGATTTAGTGGTGCAACAATAGCAAATTTAATAGCAACACAACTTAACGAAGAAGTTGTCGTAATTGATAAAAAAGAACATATTGCAGGAAATTGCTATGACTATCGTGACGAAAACGGCATTATGATTCACAAATACGGCTCGCATATTTTTCATACAAAGAGTGAAAAAGTTTGGAACTATTTAAAACAATTTACTGATTTTAATACTTATATGCACAAAGTTGTGGGGTATTTAGACGGTATTGAAACGCATATTCCGTTTAATTTTAATACTCTATATGACGTTTTCCCTCAAACATTAGCAAAAAAATTGGAAGAAAAATTACTGGATAATTTTGAAATTAACTCAAAAGTTCCGATCTTAGAATTTCAAAAACAAGATGATGATGATTTGAAATTTTTGGCAAACTATGTTTATGAGAAAATTTTTCTGCATTACACAACAAAACAATGGGGAGTATCACCAAACGATGTAGATGGTGCGGTAACTGCAAGAGTGCCTGTTTATTTATCCAAAGACAATAGATATTTTCAAGATAAATATCAAGGTATTCCGTTAGAAGGATATACAAAAGTAGTTGAAAAAATGCTCGATAATAAAAATATTGAAGTCCGATTAAATACTGAGTTTAAAGACATTGATACAACTAAGTTTGACAGAATTTTCTATACAGGTCCAATTGATGAATATTTCAACTACAAATTTGGACAACTACCTTACAGAAGTGTAAATTTTAAATTTGAAACCCATAACAAAGAATATTATCAATCAAATGCATGTGTAAATTACCCTTGCAATTACGATTTTACAAGAATTCATGAATATAAATATTATCTTGACGATAAATCTGATAAAACTGTTATTGCAAAAGAGTATTCCGAATTTTTTGAGTTCGGCAAAAACGAAAGATATTATCCTATTCCAAAAGATGAAAATACAGTGCTTTATAACAAATATTTGGAAGAAGCAAAGAAACTGGATAATATTTATTTCTTGGGCAGATTGGGCGATTACAAATATTACGACATGGACAAAGCCATATTAAGAGCAATAGAGCTTTTTGAGGAGGTTTGTAAATGATTTTAGTTACAGGTGGTGCAGGATATATCGGAAGCCATTGTGTATTGGCTTTGTTGGAAAAAGGTTTAGATGTTGTAGTTTATGATAATTTATCGACAGGACATTTAGAAACAATTAAAACCTTACAAAAATATGGTAATTTAATTTTTGTTCAAGGTGATTTACTTAATAGCTCATACCTTAACAATTTATTTCAAACGTATAATATAGAGTCAGTTATTCACTTTGCTGCATTTTCACAAGTAGGAGAGAGTGTTAAACATCCTGCAAAATATTACAGAAACAATGTTGTTGGAACTCTAAATTTATTAGATGCAATGGTTGAAAATAATGTCAAAACAATTGTTTTTTCATCTACTGCTGCAACTTATGGAGAGCCAAAATATATTCCGATAGATGAAAAACATCCACAAGAGCCTATAAATCCTTATGGTCAAACAAAATTAATGATTGAGCATATTATGGATGATTATGATCAAGCGTATGGTTTAAAATCCGTTCGTTTAAGATATTTTAATGTTGCAGGAGCGGACTCCAAATCACGAATTGGCGAATGGCACGACCCTGAAACACACCTTATACCAAATATTTTGAAATCTACTTTTAGCGGTGGCAAGACTTTTGAAATGTATGGCGATGATTATGATACAAAAGACGGCACTTGCGTAAGAGATTACATTAATGTTGAGGACTTAGCACAAGCGCATTTACTTGCTCTTGATTATTTGAATAACGATGGTGGAACAAATTTCTTTAACCTTGGAACAAATGATGGAAATACTGTCAGAGACGTTTTCAAGGCTTGTGAAGATATTACGAAACAAACAATTCCCGTAAAACAAATGTCAAGACGAGAAGGTGATCCTGCAAGTTTAGTAGCTGATAACACTAAAGCTAAACAAATTTTGAATTGGCAGCCTCAAAAAACATTGGAGGAAAGTATTAAAACTGCTTATTCTTGGGAAAAAAGTTTGAATAAGGAGTTAATTAATGCCTAAAGTTTCAATTTTAGTTCCAGTTTATAACGTAGAAAAATATTTAAGAGAATGTCTTTGACAGTATTATCAATCAGACCTTAAAAGATATTGAAATTATTTGCATAAATGATGGTTCAACCGATTCTTCAGCACAAATTTTGGAAGAATACAGATTTAAGGATAAACGAATAAAGGTTATAAACAAAGCAAATTCAGGCTATGGAGCTTCTATGAATAGAGGCTTGGAAGAAGCGACCGGAGAGTATATTGGTATTGTTGAATCAGATGATTTTGTTAGACCTGAAATGTTTGAAAAATTATATGATATTGCAAATAAAAATAATCTTGATATGGTAAAATACGATTTTTACAATTTTTACACCACAAAAAAACAAGCTAGACAAGCCGGTAAAATTAAAAAGAAATATTTAGGAAAAGTATTAAATATCAAAAATGACCCAATAATGATTAAAATACAACCCTCGATTTGGTCTGCTATTTACAAAAAAGATTTTTTAAATGTTAATTCCATTCGCTTTTTGGAAACACCCGGAGCAAGTTATCAGGATACCTCATTTGCTTTTAAAACAATTGCATCTGCAAAAAGATTAATGTTCACAAATAAAGCGTATGTGTATTATAGACAAGATAATGAAAATTCTTCAGTTAAATCAAGGGGAAAAGTTTATAGCATCTGTGACGAATGGGAAGAAATAACAAGATTTTTAGACGAAAGACCTGAAATAAAAGATGTTGTTAATCAAGTAAAATTATCAACTCATTTCAATGCTTATAAGTGGAATGCCATCAGAATAGAAGAAAAATATAGAGAAGAGTTTATTGATAAATATCAAAAAACCTTTAAACAGTATTACGAAAACGGTGAAATAAAAGAAGAATTTTATAAAAAAGCCAAGAAAGAAGAGTTATTGCTTTTATTAAATGATAAGGCTAAATACCTTGATTTTATTAAAAATGAGGAATTAAGAAAAAAACAGAAAGAAAAAAGACAAAAATTCTGTTCAATCAGAATAAATTCTTCTAGGATTAGTATTGTTCTTTTCGGAAAACAAATTGTGGAGATAGGGTAGTGGCAAAGGTTTCAGTAATAGTACCTATATACGGTGTCGAAAAATATTTAAGAGAATGTCTTGATAGTATTGTCAATCAAACTTTATCGGATTTAGAAATAATTTTGATAGATGATGGCTCAAAAGATAACTGCCCTCAAATTATTGATGAATATGCCCAAAAAGATAATCGAATAATTGCTATTCATAAAGAAAACGATGGATATGGTTCAGCTATGAATGTTGGATTAGAAAACGTAACCGGTGAATATATAGGAATAGTTGAACCTGATGATTATATAGATTCTAAAATGTATGAAGATTTGTATAAAATAGCAAAAGAATATGACTCAGATGTTGTAAAATCTTGTTTTTACGACAATCTGCAAGCTAAAGAAGAACAACGAATTTTAAAAACTAAGTGGGATGATGATAAAATCCCTCAAAACAGAAGTTTTAAGATTACTGAGTGTGGATTATTTTTGCAATACCATCCGAGCATTTGGAGTTGTATTTATAAAAGAAAATTCCTGAAAAAACATAATATTAGGTTTATAGAAGCTCCGGGAAGCGGTTGGACAGATAACCCGTTTCAGGTTCAAACAATGTGCCGAGCAGAAAGAATTAATTATACACCAAATGCTTATTATTACTGGCGTAGATTAAATAAAGATGAATCTGATGATTTAAAAGATTATACCGTACCGTTCAAACGGACTGAAGAAATACACAAATGGCTTGAAGAAAACAATATAAATGATGATGAGATATTATCTAATTTATTTTCAAGAGAATTGTCGTATGCATCAATCGTATTAGGGAAAAAAGATTTAGTAGATGTTAATAATGCTATTTATTTGGCAAATAAAATGACAAAAAACATGGATAAAGACTTAATTTTTTCATCAGAAAATATAAAAAAGAGAAATAAAAAGGCTTTTAAACTAATTTGGGAAAATCCTCTAAAATACAGAAAACAGATTTTATTTCAAAAATTTAAGAAGAATTTAATAAGTATTCGATGGAATAAATGTGAAAAAAGAGTAATTTTATTTGGAAGGACTGTTTTAAGTGGGAAGAACAATTTTTTAGCAGTGCCTCAACCATACAATACGATAAATATATGTTTTTCATCAGATGAAAATTATGTTCAACACTTATGTGCTTGTATAAAATCAATTATCTATAATAAAAATAATTCGGATAAATTTAATTTTATCA
>USOK01000002.1 GCA_900556295.1 uncultured bacterium
TTAATCTTATTTTAACTTAAAAAAATCAATACCTTTATATAGGTAGAAAATTAAATATATTGTTATCATGTTAATTAGTGTTTAACATGATAGGCTAAGTATTTTTTATTATACTTGGAGCTATTTTAAGCAATAATGCCGAGATAGTCTAGCCTGGTAAGGCGCGAGACTGGAAATCTCGTGGGAGCTTTTCCCTCCTGGGTTCAAATCCCAGTCTCGGCGTTTATTAGTTTTTAACATACGATTTTTTAATTATTTTTTTCACGATTATTAAATTATTTGTTAAACTGATATTTTGCACTCTTAGTTGTAAATACTAAGTTTTAAATTGTTGAAAGAACTGTGTTTTGAAATCAAAACATTCGAATCTATTACTTTTGCGTCTCGTAGATTCGCTCTATAAATGGAGGTTATTTAATGGAAGACGACTTTAAGCACTTGGTGCGTATTTCTAGAAAGGATGTAGATGGTAATAAAACCATTGAACAAGCTTTAACCGAAATCAAAGGTGTTGGAATATCTTTATCCACAACTATGTGCCGTACTTTAGATTTAGATTCTGAAGCTCAAATCGGTTATATCGCTGATGAAGATGTTTTAAAAATTGAAGAAATTTTAGAAAACCCACAGAAATTTAATATTCCTAATTGGATGTTAAACCGTAGGGAAGACTATGAAACTGGTGAAAATATTCATTTAATTGAATCAGATCTTGACATGACTTTAAGAGATGATTTAAACAGAATGAAGAAAACCAGAAGTTACAAAGGTAGAAGACACGAAGCAGGTTTACCTGTTAGAGGTCAAAGAACTAAATCTACTTTCAGGAACAGTTCTTCAGTTGGTGTAAAACGTTCATAAGCATGAGAACTTTTTTTATAATTAATATTACTCAATAATTTTTTTACAATGATAGTATTAATTTAATTATTTTTATAAAGGAGATGTTTTAATGGGACAACCTAGAAAATCAAGGAAAAAGTATAATACACCGCCACATCCTTGGAATGCAGAAAGAATCAAAAATGAAAATAAATTGATGACTAAATACGGCTTAAAAAACAAAAAAGAAATTTGGAAAGCTGATACTTTAGTTAGAAGATACAGTAGGGAAGCAAGATACCTACTCGGGTTCGATATGGACCAAATGCAAGATGAAAAATTAGAATTATTAGGACACTTAGCTAGAACCGGTGTTTTGCCTGAAGGTGCAGCACTTGAAGAAGTCTTAAACTTAACTGTTGAAGATATCTTAAGAAGAAGATTACAAACTATTGTTTACAAAAAAGGTTTAGCTCGTACTCCTAAAGAAGCTAGAATGTTTGTTGTACATGGTCACATAACTTTAAACGGTAAAAAAATCAATTCACCAAGTTATGTTGTATTAAAAGGCCAAGAAGATGAAATTGGATTTTATCCATCATCACCTGTAGCTAAACAGATTGAAGAGTACAATAAAAACAAAAATGAAAAAGCTACTGAGGAATAAAGGGTGTAATTATGGCAAAAGATGAAAAATGGGGTATAGCTAATATTTACTCATCATACAATAACACTATTATTACTGTAACAGATATTACTGGTGCTGAAACCATTTCCCAATGGTCAGGTGGTAAAGTTGTTCGTGCAGATAGACAACAAGCTTCACCTTTCGCAGCTATGGCTGCAGCAACTAGAATAGCTGATGATGCTAAAGAAAAAGGATTTGTTGGCTTACATATTAGAGTAAGAGCTCCTGGTGGAAACGGACACAGAAGTCCAGGACCTGGTGCACAAGCTACTATTCGTGCTTTAGCAAGAGCTGGAATTAAAATTGGTAAAATAGAAGATATCACTCCTATTCCTCACGACGGTACTGGAAGACCTGGTGGTAAAAGAGGAAGAAGAGTCTAAGAAGGGTTTAATATGGAGATAGAAGTTAAAAGTCAAACAGATGATGAAATTGTTTTCATTGTCCGTGATGCAGAAGTACCTTTTATTAATGCTATTAGAAGGTGTGCAATGGTAAATGTACCTAAAATAGCTATTGAAGATGTAAATATCATGAGAAATGATTCAGCTATGTTTAATGAGGTACTTGCTCATAGGCTTGGTTTAACTCCTTTAGTTTCTAACATGGATGCAATTGAAGGTTTACCTTTACCTGGTGATGATGATTACGAGGAAAACAATAGTGTCATGTTTTCTTTAAAAGAAGAAGGACCTAAAGTTGTTTATTCTAAGGATTTAATATCTTCAGACTCAAAAATTAAACCAGTATATGATACCATTCCTTTAGTAAAACTTAAAGAAGGCGAAAAACTCAATATTGAAGCAGTTGCAAAAGTTGGATATGGAAAAGAACATGCTAAATGGATGCCAACTACTGTATGTGTTTATAAACAATATCCTGAAATCACTTTTAATGAGGATGTGGGAATTGATTATGAATGTGCTGATGCATGCCCAAGAGGTGTTTTAAAATCTGATAAAAGATCCAAAGAGATTAAGATTTTAGACATTGAAGACTGTGCTATGTGTAAAAGCTGTGTAAGAGCTTCAATTAGAAATGCACAATCTGAAGGAAAAGATGAAAGCTACATCAATGTAGGATATCATGAAAATGATTTTATATTTAGAATAGAAACTGATGGATCAATGCCTCCTAAAGAAGTTTTATTGCAAGCTTGCGATGAATTAGGTGAAAAAGCAGATAAGTTTATCAGATTTAGTGAAGGAGGAAGTAAATAATGGTTAAGAAAATTATCAAAACAAATCCTAACCTTATTGAACTTATTAATAAACTTAATAAAAAATCAAAAACAGAAAATGCAGCTATTTGGAAAGATGTTGCTAATAGACTTGGAAGGTCTAACAGAAGAACTGCAGAAGTTAATTTATCAGATATTGCAAGGTATGCAAATGCTGATGAAACTGTTTTAGTACCTGGAAAAGTATTATCTAACGGTGATTTAACAGAAAAAGTAAATGTTGCAGCATTTAAATTCTCACAAAAAGCACAAGAAAAAATTGAAAGTGCTGGTGGAGAATGTGTCTCAATTGATGATATAATGGAATCTAATCCAAAAGGAAGCAACATTAGAATCATGGAATAAGATGGATGTGTTGTTATTATGATTATTGACGGAGAAGGATGCGTTTTAGGAAGATTAGCTAGTGTAACTAGTAAAAATCTCTTAGAAGGCGAAGAAGTAGTAATTCTTAATGCTGAAAAGATTATGATTACTGGTAATAAGGATTGGGCTTATGCAAAATACAAACAAAGAGTAGACAGAGCAAGTATCTCTAACCCTCGTGATTTAGGTCCTAAATATCCTAGAAGACCAGACGATATATTCAGAAGAACTGTAAGAGGAATGTTACCTTATAAAAAATCTAAAGGTAGAGTTGCTTTCAAAGGTTTAAAAGCATATGTTGGTGTACCTGAAGAATATGCTGATGCTGATCTTGTTGCAGTTCCTGAAGCAGAGTACAACAACCTTAAAAAAGGTATTGAATTAGGTGAAGTTTCTAAACTTTTAGGAGCTACCTTTTAGATAAGTGGGTGTGTGATTATGGTTAAAGTTATTCATACAAGTGGAAAACGTAAAACAGCTATCGCAAGAGGTACTGTTCAAGAAGGTACTGGTAAAGTAAGAATAAACAGAGTTCCTTTAGAACTTTACTCCCCAGAACTCGCTAACTTAAAATTACAAGAACCATTAACCTTAGCTGGAGATTTAGCTAATGAAGTGGATATTAACATCCATGTTGTTGGTGGAGGAGTAATGGGTCAAGCTGAAGCTGCACGTATGGTAATTGCTAAAGGACTTGTACAATGGTCTCAAGATATGAATTTAAAAGATAAATTCATACACTACGACAGAACTATGTTAGTAGGTGACCCAAGACGTTCAGAACCTAAAAAATATGGTGGTCCTGGAGCAAGAGCACGTAAACAAAAAAGTTACAGATAATTTTTCTGTAATTTTATAATTTTTATTTAAAAAATTAAAAAGATGATATAAATGATTCCTATAAGATGCTTAAGTTGTGGAAAACCAGTATCAGCTTACTTTGATGAATATAATAAAAGATTAGCTGCCGGTGAAAAATCAAAAGATATCTTAGATGACTTAGGCTTAAACAGATATTGTTGTAGAAGAATGTTAATTTCTCATGTTGAAACATGGGAATAGGTTTTTACAAGTTGTAGGGATATATTTTTACTTATAAAATTAATCTTGGTAAACGGTAATACCTAAAAAATGGAAGTAATATTCATGACTACAGAAAATTTAACAAGGTTTGAAAGAGCTAGACTTCTTGGAGCTAGAGCAATTCAGATTTCAATGGGTGCTAAACCATTAGTGGAGATTGGTGACTCATTGGATCCTATTGATATAGCTTATGAAGAACTCAAAGCTGGAGTTTTACCATTAGATGTAATAAGATATGATGAATAAATAGTTTATTCTATTTATTTCATTATTAAATTATTTAAAAAAAGTAATTGCGGATAATTTAACTTATCTGCAATTACTTTTTTTAAACTATATTATTATCTAATATTTTCAAACTTAGTTTTATTTTTATAAAGATTATCAATCAATCTTGCGATATCATCACGATTTGATTGAACTGTAGAGGTTTTAATGTTTTCGTAAATCCTTGATACTGCTTTAGTGCGTTCAGGCATTCTGTAATCGATATTTTTGTTATTAATCCAGCTTGTAACCTTTTCAGTTTCCGGATCAATGCTTTTTATAATACTAATAGTTTTGCCGTCACGTTTGAATATTGAAATTTTTATAATTTTACCTGTTGCAAGGTCGTATTCTTGAATAGAAGAAATTTTCGTTTCGTCTTTAATATTATAATTTATTGTGCGAATTTTTTTACCGGTATCTAAATCGTATTCATCAACAGATTTATAAAGAACATAATTGATAGTGCGAATTTTTTGTCCGGAAAACTTGTCATACTCATCAATTGAGCGAACTTTTTTATCATTGAAATAATCAAAATGAGTCGTTTTTAGTCTAGAACCGGTTACGACATCAATTTCTATAATTCTATCAATTGACTTGCCGTTTTTACGATAAACAACTTCTTCTCTTGTTTGAGGTTGTGAGTTTTTTTCAATTAATTTCAGTTTAGAGTTAGTTGATTGTTCCGGAAATGCATTATGTATAGCATTAAGTAATGTCATAAAATTTCTCCTACGTATATAATACATGATAAAATTATTTTTGCTATTTTATGTAAAGTATTATACATAATTAATCTTTGTAAAATATTAGCCGACAAGGTATAATGACATTATTGCATCTTTTGTAAAAGTTTCAAAAATGTTTTGTAATCCGTTCCCCAACTTGCCATAGCGTCCAGAACAGGTGCTAAACTATACCCGACATCAGTTAGTGTATATTCTACTCGTGGAGGAACTTCCGGAAAAACTTCTCGTTTTACAAGTCCATCATCTTCCATTTTTCTTAAATTATGTGTAAGAACTTTTTGCGAAATTCCACTACAAGCTTTTTTTAATTCTCCAAAACGTTTTGTTCCATTGAGCAAATCTCTAATGATTAAAATTCGCCATTTTTCACCAATTAACCTTAAAGTTGTTTCAACCGGACATTTTGGAAGCTCTTTTAAATCCATTCGTACTCCTTATAGTATCTCTTGGTAATATTATAGCATAAATGCAATTTTGGTGAAAAGTGAAACGTGAGAAGTGAAAAGACCGTATCGTTAGTGAGTGGTGAATGGTGAGTAGTGAGTAGACCGTTTTAAAAAGTGGGTCGGAATTACTATTCCGACAACGAAATTAATTATGCTAATATTGGCATTGATAGATTCTGAATAAGACGAAAATTGCGACTACTTACTTTTTACTTTTGTATAGACTACACATTTTATCTTCACTATACAAACCTTGCGGTTTTGGATAGTTTGCATGTTTTTAGTTCTTGTGGAGTTCCGCTGAAAACTACTTCTCCACCGGCTTCCCCGCCTTCAGGTCCCATATCTATAATATAATCAGCGTTTCTAATTACATCCAAATCGTGCTCAATTACGATTACCGTAGCCCCGTTGTTTATCAGAGTTTGGAATACCTCCAAAAGCGTCTGGACATCGAGCGGGTGTAGACCAATTGTCGGTTCATCAAACACAAATACAGAGTCTGACTGGGTTTTACGCATTTCGCTTGCGAGTTTCAATCTTTGTGCTTCACCGCCTGAAAGACTTGGAGTAGCTTCTCCAAGAGTTAAATAACCCAATCCTAAGTCTTGCAATACTTTCAAGCGCTGATAAACTATTTTCAAGTCCTTACAAGCGTCGAGTGCCGTATTTACGTCCATTGCCATAAGCTCAGGTAATGCATATTTACCGTACTTAATCGTATTTGCAACCTTGGTATATCTTGAACCGCCACAGTCAGGACAAGGGATTTCTACATCAGGCAAAAATTGAACATCCAAATTTATTACACCTGTGCCATCACAAGTTGGGCAGCGGAGTTTTCCAGTGTTATAAGAAAAATCGCCGGCTTTATATTTGAGTGCCTTCGCCTTTTCAGTCTTTGCATAAACTTTTCTTAACTCGTCGTGAATATTCGCATATGTTGCAACTGTTGAACGAACATTTATTCCAATTGGCGTAGCATCAATCAGCTTCACCTGTTTAATTCCTTCAGCATCAATATTTACTATATGTTCAGGGGTTTTCTTTCCTCCAATCATTGCTTCCAGTGCCGGAACAAGGCTTTCCAAAACCATTGTCGTTTTTCCTGAGCCAGAAACGCCTGTCACAACAGTTAATCTCCCTTTTGGGATTTCAACTTGTAGGGGTTTTACCGTGTGAATTTGTTTGGTTTTAAGTTGAATTTTTCCGTGTTCAAAAATTTGCTCAGCATTAATTTTTGGTCTAACAAGAATTTTTTCTTTTTCAGAAAGGAATTTTCCAATAATTGAATTTTTGTTGTTTTCAAGTTCTTTAACAGTACCTTCTGCAATGACATAACCGCCATTTATACCGGCTTTTGGCCCCATTTCCACAATCCAATCTGATTCTTTCAAAATCTGCGCATCATGGTCAACCAAGATTACAGAATTTCCATCATCTACAAGGTCATGGATTACACCGCTCAAACCAACGATATTTGACGGATGAAGTCCAATAGAAGGTTCATCGAGCACGTATAATACGCCTGTAGTACGATTTCTTACCGCTCTAGCTAATTGCATTCTCTGTCTTTCTCCGGTCGAAAGAGTTGAGGACGCTCTATCAAGAGTCAAGTAGCCCAAACCTAAGTCCATTAGGCGTTTTGCAACGGATTGAAAAGACTCACAAATACTTTTTGCCATTGGTTGCATTTTGTCAGGCAAAGATTTTGGTACTTTTTCAACCCATTCAACAAGTTCAGAAAGTGTCATTTGACAAGCTTTGTCAAGTGTTATGCCTATAAGTTTTGGTGCTCTAGCCTTTTCGGATAAACGAGTTCCACCACAGTCAGGACAAATATCTTGTTTCAAAAATTTTTCAACTCGTTTCATGCTCTTTTCGTCTTTGACTTTAGAAAGTGCATTTTCAACTGTATAAACCGCATTGTAATATGTAAAATCAAGTTCACCCGCCTGATTTGTGTTTTTAGCTTTGTAGAAAATATGTTTTTTCTCTGCAGGTCCGTTATAGACAATATCCTTTTCTTTATCGGTCAAATCTTTGAATGGAATATTTGTACGTACCCCCATTTCTCGGCAAACATCAGTCATCAAAGACCACATGAGACTGTTCCACGGAGCAACAGCTCCATCGTCAATGCTGATAGAATCATCCGGCACAAGTGTAGATTTGTCAACGGTTCTTACAATTCCTGTGCCACCGCAAGTTTTGCAAGCTCCTTGGCTATTGAAAGCTAGTTCTTCTGCTGACGGCGCATAAAAATGCTCTCCGCAAGCAGGGCAAACAAGCTCTTGCTCTGAAGCGACAGCCAATGACGGCTCAACATAGTGACCATTCGGACATTTATGACTTGCGAGTCTTGAAAACATCAATCTAAGACTGTTTAGTAGCTCAGTACCTGTCCCAAAAGTGCTTCTAACCCCGGGGATGGCAGGTCTTTGGTGGAGCGCAAGAGATGCTGGTACGTACAAAACTTCGTCCACAAGAGCTTTTTCAGCCTGTGTCATTCGTCGTCTTGTGTAAGTTGAAAGTGCTTCCAAGTATCTTCTAGAACCTTCAGAATACAAAACCCCAAGTGCAAGAGAAGATTTTCCAGAACCCGAAACCCCTGCAATGCCTACAATTTTGTTCAACGGAATATCAACATTTATATTTTTTAAGTTGTGAACTTTCGCTCCACGAATTTTTATTTTATCAACCATAATATTATAAATTTACATTTATATAATGAGTGTGTCAAGTGGAATAAAAAAAAGAAAAAGATGCGTAAATACACCACAGTTGTTTCGGTAGGTTTGGGCTTCACAGCCTAACAATATCATTGTCGGAATGACGTTTTGAAAGTTTCACTTTTCACTTATTTATGTTAAAATTAACTTATGAAACAGGATATTTTGTCTATAAAAATTAAACCTATGGAAAAGTCCGATGTTGATGCTGTGATTGCGATTGAAGAAAAGGCATACGGCTCGCATCATTGGTCAAAAGATTCGGTTATGGGCGAACTTTCTAATGATTTGGCGAGATACTTTAGTGTGTTTGATGAAAATGAAAATTTAATTGCTTATTGCGGGTGTTGGCAAATTCTTGAGGAAGTGCATATTACAAATATTGCTGTTGATATTGATTTTAGACAAAGACATATTGGTGAAGCGATGTTAAAAACTATAATTGATGAATGTTATCGCAATATGGCAAAGTATATTACACTTGAGGTTAGAGTCGGAAACAAGCCAGCAATAGGGCTTTATGAGAAATACGGATTTAAGTCACTCGGAACTAGAAAAGGCTATTATCAAGATAATAATGAAGATGCCTTAATAATGTGGACAGAAAACATTTTTTACGATAAATTTAAATCAGAATATGAAAAAAATATCGCTGTTCTAAAGGGGAAAATTAATATTTTATGACTAACGACACTAGTGCACCGAAAATCAGAGTTGTAAAAAAGCAAATTGAAGGTATAAGATTATCATTTGGAAGTTTATTGCTTATTTTATGCTGTACTTTTTTGATAATTCTTGCAACATTTGTTCAATTCAATGTAAACCATTTTATTCTACCTGTCGGGGTTTTTAATGGTGAACAGTTGAATATTCACGATTTCATCCATACGTACAAACTTATTCCGCAAGTTCCGGTTATAATGTTTATTGGTGCATTTTTAGGTAGAAAGTTTGGAATATTAAGCGTTTTGCTTTATATTTTGCTGGGACTTTTTGTAATTCCTGTTTTTGCACTTGGTGGAGGTCCAAAATATGTGCTGGAATACAGTTTTGGCTATATTCTTGCGTATATTCCGGCTATATTTTTTGCCGGCTCAATTTTGAAAAGTGGTTTTACTAACAGAAATATGCTACATGCAGTGCTTGTAGGAGTTTTGACAATCCATGTAATCGGTGTTTTGTATATGCTGTTTATTGCAGGATTAAAACACGATGGTGGCGCTTTTATGGGTGGATGGATTTATTCTCAGAGCGGTATAAAAATTTTGTATGATTTTATATTCAGTTTTGCTGCAGTATTTATTGCAAAATACGCAAAAATTATTTTGTGGTTTTTCATGTAATTTTGAAAAACCATATCAGTTATAAAAAGGGGTTGATACACAATGAAAATTCAAAGAGTTAGTTTTAGTAATCCATCATTTGGTTCTAATAGAAAGAAGTTTGACGTTCAAGGTCATATTGGTACAATGTATGATAATGGTCAAAAAGTTACATATAATTCGCAAAATATTATCGATACAGTTGAACCGAATAATGTGAAAAAAGTTCTTGTAAGTTCACTTTCAGGATTAAATTCTCTTGGACAAGATACATTTTGTTCAGAATCTGATTCGGCAAAAGAAATTACAGCGATGAAAGGTAACGATAACGTTAAATTGTTACCGCTTTTATCTTGTCAACCGGGGATTGCAAAAGATACAACTGTTGCAGAACAACTTTTGAGTGAAAATAAATTTTACGGGCTAAAATTCCACCCATCTAATACGGACAAACCGATTAAAGATAATTTTGAAGCTTATTCGAAATATATTTCATTGGCAGAAAAGAAAGGATTACCTTGTGTTTTCCACTCTGTAACTGATGGGAAATCTGATCCTGCAGAGATTATAAAACTTGCAGAACAACACCCTAAACATCCGATTATTTTATACCATATTGATTTGGCAAGCAAGCCGGAACAAATGACTAAAACAATTGATGCAATTTCGAATTCTGTAAAAGCCGGGAAATCAAATTTGTTTGTTGATATCTCTTGGTTAACAAATCTTTGGGATAACGCAGAACAGAACAAAAATACAATAAAACAAGTACTCGGAAAGCTAGGTGCTGATAGAATTTTGTTCGGCTCTGATACTCCAATTACTGAGATGGGCAACAAGGACAATTATGGTAAGTTTGCAGATTTTATCGAAGATACAGTAAAAGAATTTTATAAAGATAAACCAAAAGATGGCGAAACAGCCTTAAATAAAATCTTTTATGATAATGCAGAAGAATTGTTTATAGATAAAAATTGGTTTAATAATGCTGAAAAAGTTCAGCCATCAAAATCAAAGGCTCTATGGATAGGTGTAGGAATTGCCGTTGCTGCAATTGCTGTTAAATGTTTCCACGGTGAAGAAAAAGCGGTTAATAATAGTCCTTCTCACGTACAAAAATAAATTGCTTATTTAATGCAAAAACAAGCACAGCAATGGTTTTCACCAATATTTTCCAGTGCAGGAACTTTTTTGGTACAAATCTCAATGCATTTGTCGCATCTTGGATGAAAACGGCAACCGGTTATATCTTGTTGAATTGATGGTGGCTGACCTTGGATTGTTTCGAGTTTGGAATTTTTGTTTGAAGGTAATGAGCGTAAAAGAGCTTGAGTGTAAGGATGTTTTGGGCTTGCGAAAAATTCTTTTGACGGTGCTGTTTCAACAATTCTGCCTGCATACATTACAGAAACAAAATCTGCATTTTCGCCAACCAGTGCCAGGTCATGGGTAATGAGAAGAATTGCTGTTTTTCTGTTTTTTTGAATTTCTTTCAATAACCTCATTATTTGCGCTTGAATTGTTACATCTAGTGCTGTTGTCGGTTCATCTGCGATTAAGATTTCAGCGTTACAGCACAATGCCATTGCGATAATTGCACGTTGCTTCATTCCACCTGAAAATTCGTGTGGATAAGCTTTCATTCTTTCTTTGGCACAAGGGATTTGAACAGCTTCCAATGCCTCAATCGCTTTTTTTACAGCTTTTTCGCCCTTTAAATTCTGATGAAGCTTGATAACTTCTAAAAGTTGATCGCCAATTGTGTAGAGCGGATTTAGAGATGTCATAGGATCTTGCGGAATAAGTGCGATTTTATCCCCTCTGATTTTTTGCATTTCTCTTGTAGGTAATTCTAAAAGATTTTTGCCATTAAAATAAATTTCCCCATTTGTAATTTTTGCTGTTTTGGGAAGAAGTTTTAGTATACTCATTGCACTAATTGATTTTCCACAACCGGATTCTCCGACAAGAGCATGCATTTTCCCACTCTCCAGTCCAAATGAAACATCAAATAGTGCTTGTCGAAATCCACACTCGCAATTAAATCCGAGATTTAAATTTTTAACCTCTAATATATCCATAAACATATAATACACCATACTTTGCAATATGTGAATAGTCATGTGGATGTGATTAAAAAGGTTTTAGTTCCAAAATTTCGCTTTTTGCAAAATTCTTCACTTCCCGATGTATTTATATAATAATAAAATTATGAATATTTTAAAAAAGCTGAAACCTTTAATCCCTTTTTTCGGAACGATTTTTATTGTATTGCTGTTTCATTTTAGCAAAATGTATGCATTGAAATTTTATCCAGTGATTATGAATACATTTATTTTTTGCATTTTCTTTTCATCGCTTTTTTGTAAAGAAACAGTTATTCAAAAAGTTGCCAAAAGAATGGACGGAGAATTGACTGATTTTAGTAGAAATTATACACGAAAACTCACTTATGTTTGGTGTGTTTTTATGTTCATAAACCTTTCAATCTCTGTTGCAACAGTTTTTATGTCCGCAAAAGTTTGGGAGTTGTATAACGCTTGCATTTCATATGTTGCGTTAGGGATAATGTTCGGGGTAGAATATATTGTGCGAATTATTTTGAGAGCGAAGTATGATAGAAAATAATGAACAATTTGTTTTTCACACATCAGGTTCAACAGGAGAGCCTAAAACTATTATTAAAAGCAAGGATTGTATGCTTGCCGAAAGTCGTGATTTGGCAAAGTTTTTCAAATTCTCTCCTGATACAATTTTTGTATCTACTGTCAGTGATGAATTCATGTATGGAACAACTTTTACGGTAATGCTTCCAAAAGCCTTAAAC
This sequence comes from uncultured bacterium, assembly GCA_900556295.1. Lineage (GTDB taxonomy): Bacteria > Cyanobacteriota > Vampirovibrionia > Gastranaerophilales > Gastranaerophilaceae > Stercorousia. The sequence continues at coordinate 12,546 of USOK01000002.1, forward strand.
TGTAAAGTTGACGGCGAAAGAGTTGTGTATCCGGAAGATATAAAGGATTATGAGAAATTTGTTTTTGTATCAACTCCGTCATTTTTAGAAAAACTAGCAAAATACAATTATACATTTAAACACAACCCTGAAATGATTATTTCAGCAGGCGCAAAACTTGATGACAAGATTTTTGGATACTTAGAAAAAATCTCAAAAGGTGTAACAGAAATCTACGGAAGTACAGAAGCCGGTGTTGTCGCATACAGACAAAAACATAATGCAAAATTACAATTTTTTGAAAACGTAAAATACATAAACAATACAATTTCTTCACCATATTTTGATGAATCTGAATTGGAACTAAACGATGAATTAGAGTTTTTTGAAGACGGATTTATTGTAAAAGGACGTAATGATAGAATTGTAAAAATTCAAGAAAAACGAATTTCCTTAGATGAAATCGAAAGGGATTTAAACAAAAGTAACTTGGTTAAAAAATCATATTGCCTTAAACTTGGCGATAAGCTTTGTTCGGCAATTATATTGAATAATAAAGGTGAAAAGTTCCTCGAAAATTTCGGGAAGTTAGAATTGATAAAAGCAATAAAAAAATCTGCTCCTCTCAATATAATTACCCCAAAAAAGTGGCGTTTTTTAACTAACTTGCCGACAAATGAACGTGGGAAAATTGATGGCGCAAGGGTTAAAGAATGGTTCAATACAAATGTGACTTATCCAAATATTGTAAAGCTTGAAAATGATGGACAAAATGCAGAAATTACTCTAATTTTTCCGAAAAACAGTAACTTTTTCAAAGGGCATTTCCCTGGCTTCCCAATTCTTCCTGGGGTTGTGCAATTGTTTTTTGCAAAAGAGTTTGCAAGAGATATTTTCAACTTATATTTTGTTCCACAAAAAGTAAAAAAAGTGAAATTTTCATCAATAATCAAACCAGAAATGAAAGTCAAACTTGTCTTAACAAGAAACGAAAAATCGATTGAATATAAATATATTGACGAAGAAAAAACTTTTTCTTCCGGAACTTTTGTTTTATAATGAGGTTATGATGGCAGTATGTGAAACTTTTATAGATGTTCAATTTTTTGACCTTGACCCGATGAATGTTGTTTGGCACGGAAATTATTTGAAATATTTGGAAAGTGCCAGATGTGAACTGCTTTCCAAAATAGGTTATACTTATGATGATATGAAAAAAGACGGGGTTGCATATCCTGTTGCAAAAATGGATTTGAAATTTATTAAGCCGGCAACTTTTATGCAAAAATTGAAAGTTGTGACTACTATTGTTGAGTTTGAACCATCTTTAAATCTTAAATATGAAATTTTTGACGCAAAGACCGGAGAAAAAATTTTTACTGCAAAAAGTATGCAGATTTGCGTAAACATAAAAACTATGGAAAGTGTTTATACAGCCCCAAAAAGGTTTGTTGAAAGGTTAAAAAATTATGCGTAAAATTTTTATTTTTTTGTTAATAATTTTATCTGGAATGAGTATTTGTTTCGCATCGGATGATGTTTTTAACCACCCATCAACAAGTAAGGCTATTTCAAGTCAAATGCCAAAGTTGAAAGATGTTTCTTGCAAATTTACGCAAGAAAAATATATTGGCTCTGCTGTCTTAAAATCAGGTGGAAATTTTCAGTTTGTAAAAAATAAAGGTGCTATTTTTGAAACCCTTTATCCTATAAAATCAACTGTTTCTTATACATCTGCCCAAAATAAGCAGATGAATGATGTAATTGTTGCAGTTTCCAACAGAAACTATTCATATTTGGATAGGAATTTTTCACTTTTTTACAAAAAAGAAAACAACAATTGGACAATTGGTTTAAAGCCCAAAAAAGGCTCTGTTACAGCTTCTCAATTGCATGATATAGTTATTAAAGGAAGCGTCGATATTAACAATATTAAAATTGATACAACCAAAAACGGAATTACGGATATTCATTTTAAATGCAGAACAAATTAGTAAAAATATTTAGAATACTTTTTGTACTAATTCTTGTTACCCTTGGGGTACTGGTTTTATTCAAACCTGCACATACCGAAACAAATATTCTAAAAGCAATTTTTTCATCAAAAAGCGATAATTTACTTGTCGACTTAAGTAGTAGATTTTCCGCTAAAATAAATATTATCGTCGAAAGTAACGATTTTGAAAAAGCAGAAGAAGTTTCAAAAACAATTTACGCTAAGATTGATAAAACTAAAATGAAATCTTCTGATGCAAACATTACAGAAATTATTGAAGAATATGAAAAATATCACAATAATCTGCTTTCAAACCAAACACGCAAGTATTTGATAAATAAGCAATATGACAAAGTTGAAGAAAATGCTTATGAAGCATTGTACAACCCCGTCATTCCGCCTGTTGGATCAATTGAAGATGATCCATTTCTGCTTTTAACCGACTTTGTAATGAACTTGAATGAAAACTCCCAAGCACCGTCTAGTTTTACACCAATTCAACAGAATGATAAATTTTACAGTTTAGTTATGCTCGACGTCGATAAAGAACTTGCACTTTCTCCAACTGTTTTGAACAAAGAAGTAAAAAAACTCGTTGATATACAAAAAGAATTCTCAAAAAACGGAACAAAAGTTTACTTAACAGGTGCTCCAATTCATTCATATTTTGCGAGTAGTCATTCTATATTCGAAATCAATTTAATCTGTATATTGTCAACATTGTTTGTAATTGGGCTTGTATTCTGGTATTTTGGTTCTTTATCTCCGTTAATTCCAATCGGGTTAAGTATCGGGCTTGGAATTTATGCAGGATATTGTATGACTGCCTTGGTTTTTAGAAACATACATATTTTGACATTTGTATTTTCAACAACGCTAATTGGTGTTTGTGTCGATTATTCTTTGCATTATTTTGTTGCATTAAAGGAGGGAAAAACAGGAACAGAAGTAATAAAAGATATTTTCAAAAGCTTGACTGTAAGCTTAATTACAACAGTTAGTGCTTTTTTAATTTTATTATTTGCAGATTTTACTTTATTGAGACAAATTTCAATTTTCACGATTACGGGGCTTGTCACGGTATATGGAATTGTGGTGCTGTGGTATCCGTTATTAGAGAAAATAGGTTTGGGTTACAAGCCGGACAACACAAATAGTTTAGATGCAAAGATGCCAAGATGCATAGAGGCAAAGTCCGTATCTGAAGCAGCTAAGAAGCTAGGAAGCGAAGCAGCTAAGCGAGATTTAGAGGCGAAGACGCAAAGAAGCGAAGATGTAAAGTTCATTACAGTAAAGAGCTGTAGGGTGGGGAAAACGCAGTGTCCCCACAAAGCAGATAAAGATGCGTTTGTAGGTCAGGCTATGCCTGACAACAACTCCAATGAAAAACATGCATTTTTGCATCTTGGCATCTTTGCATCTAAACCACGCTTAACCGCCCAGTTACTTAGTTGCTTAATTGCTATTCTCCTCATTATCGGATTATTTCACACTCACTTTGACGACAATATAAAAAACATGTATACTCCGCCAAAAACTTTACTTAATGCAGAAAAATTGTTTACTGAAATCGCCGGAACTAGTGCTGATACATCGATTTTTGTTGTAAAAGGCAATAACCTTGAAGAACTATTGCAAAAAGAGGAAGAAATTGCAGATAAGCTTAATGGTATAGAATACCAAGCTTTGAGCAAATATGTTCCGTCTGAAAAACGCCAAAAATCGAACCAAATTTTACGAAAAGAGTTATACCGAACAAAACTCAATGATTTTGCGATATTTTTGCCTGTTCAAAAACGTTCACAATTGATTAGTCAAAACTATGGAAACAATTTTTTGAGTGCAAGTAATGATTTTGAATTTATGAAAAAGAATTTCTTAATTGATAAAAACACATCTATAATGGTGGTTTCAGACTATAATGGAGAAAAAATCGATGGTGTAAGAATTATAAATTTCCAAAAAGATATTTCTGCACAAATTAAACATTGTAGAAGAGTTTGCTTAGGCTTATTAATCCCAATTTTTGGACTTTTGTATTTGTTACTTGCAAAAATTTATGACAAAAAATCCGGATTGAAAATTCTTTTACCATCTATTTGCGCAGTGATTCTATTATTTGGATTTTTGGGGTTGTTTGGGTGTTCCATCAATCTTTTCCATCTTTTAGCAATTTTTTTGATAATCGGTTTCGGGCTGGATTATTCGGTGTTTAGGTTTACAAATCCTGAAAAAGCCGGAGATTCAGTGTTTTTGTCATGCATAACAACAGTATTTTCATTTGCTTTACTGGCTTTTGCCGGATTTAAGCTGATAAGTTCACTCGGGACGGTACTTTCGCTGGGGCTTTTGAGTTCGTATATTTTTAGTTTAAAATTGATAGAGAAAGACATAAAAAAGGATAAAAATGAAGTATAGACGTATAAAAAGGCACGTATCACCTCACATTAAGGCACTTGCAGACGCTCAAAAAATAGCTTTTGCCCCACTGACTTTTCAGGCTGTTAATGCAATGTTAAAATTTGGAATTTTGAAATTTATAGACGAAAATCCATCGACAATTAAAGAGATTATGGACAAATGCAAAACTTCAAAATACACAACAGAGACACTTTTAGAAGTTGCATGTGCTTGTGGAGTTGTAATCAAAACAGGAGACAAATATTGTGCAAGCCTTGTCGGAAGTGCATTTTTGCAAAATGAAATGACAAAAGTTAATTTTAATTTTGTAAATGATGTTTGTTTTTTTGGAGCTTCAGAACTTGCTAACTCCTTTGAAAAGGCAGAACCTGTCGGTTTAAAAAAGTTTGTCGGGAATTACGAGACAATCTATAATGCACTTCATCTTTTGCCTGAAAAAATGAAAAAAAGTTGGTTTGAGTTTGATCATTTCTATTCTGACAGATGTTTTGAGGAAGTTTTGAAAATAATTTGTGAAAATTCGCCTACTCAAATTTTTGATATTGGTGGAAATACTGGAAAATTTGAGTGTGCTTGTCTTGAATTTGATAAAAATTGTCAGGTTAATATGATTGATTTGCCTGAAAACATTGAGGAAGCTAAAAAACATCTTAAAAACGACAGATTGAATTTTTTTGGTGTAAATGTTTTGAAAGATCAATTGCCGAAACTTTCCGGAGCTGTATTTATGAGTCAGTTTTTGGATTGTTTTTCAGAAGACCAAGTTGTTTCAATTTTGACAAATGTTAAAAATTCAATGCAAAAAGACACAAAAGTCTTTATCCTTGAACCATTCACGGATAAACAGCTTTTTGACGGGGCAACGTACTCGCTTATACACATTTCACTTTATTTCACTTGTATGGCGAATGGAAACAGTAAGATGTATTCTGAAAAACGAATGATTGAAATGGCAGAAAAAGCAGGTTTAAAAATCCACAAAAAATATGAAAACATTGGAGTTCATGACTATACACTTTTGGAGCTTTGCCAAGGAAAATGAACGAAAATGATGGTAAAAAGTGGTTTGAGATGAAAGAGCAAGCAGCAGGTAAAAAACGCTTGTTATTGCTTTGGTATATATATAAATTTCTCGGGAAAAAAACTGTAAAATTTATTGTTTTTTTTGTAACTCTTTTTGCATTTTTGGGCGCTCCTAATGTTAGAAAATATTCGCAAAAATATTTAAAAATTGCAACAGGAAATGGTTCACCAATTCAAGCATTCAAACATTTTTTGAATTATTCATACGGGCTTGTAGATAAGATGGAAATGTTTACGGATAATTTTCCATTCAAGGACATTTATTTTGCAGACGAAAACGTAAAAAACATGCTCTATAACGATCTTTTAAAGAAAAAAGGATTATATTTTTTGTGTTCTCATCTTGGAAATATTAATGCAATGCGTACATTTTTCCGCTCAGGTGAAGTCATTGACGATATAAAGGTGAATTTGTTTTTGGAAGCTCAACAGTGTCAAATTTTTAAAAACTTTATCAATTCTATCTCGTCAGATAACCCAATTACTGCCTATTCTGTTGAAAACATTGACGTTACAACATCAATCGAGATAAAGGAAAAATTAGATAACGGTGAAATCTTATTTATTGCAGGGGATAGAATTTCTGCGCACAACGAAAATGCCATGTTTGTTTCAGACTTTTTAGGACAAAAAATGGGGTTTCCAATTGGTGCATTCCGCTTTGCATTAATTCTTGGTGCACCGATTTATTTTATTGCCTGTACTTTAGAAAAAGGCGGAAAATACAAAATACATTTGAAAAAATTCGATTTTCCAGGCTCTCGGAAAGAAAGATTACAAGCACTTGAAGCACAATATGTAGAGTTTTTAGAAGATTTAACAAAAAAATACCCGCTCCAGTTTTATCATTTTTATGATTTGTTTCCGGAGCGAGAAAATGTATAGCTATCGGCATTTTTGCCGATATTTTGGAGTTTGATTAATGTTCAAAACTTAAAAGCTTAAATCCACGTTTTTTCTTTTCCAACTCTTTATCCGGAAGTTCATAGCATTTTATACAACGTGCTTCATAAGTTTCATCCCCGCCAATCATAATTAACGGAGAATGTTTGTCGGCAGGTTTGCCGTCAATAAGTCTTTGAGTTCTTGTTGCGTTTTCGCATCCACATTTCATACATACAGCATGAAGCTTATGAACTTCTGTCGCAATACACATCAATTCAGGCATACTCCCAAACGGTTCAGCTTTAAAATCAAGTTCCAAACCTGTTCCGATAATCTTTTTACCTTCATCCATAAGCTTTGAAATTACTTTAACAATATTTTTATCGAAAAATTGAAGTTCATCAATCGCAATAACTTCATCTTCCGGTTTTACAACGCTCATAATTTGAATGGCATGTTTAACCTTAATCGCATCAAGCCACAAACCGTTTCTTGATTCTATGTAATCCCCTTTAGCTCTTGTATCAACCTCTGGAGAGATAACCTTAACTTTTCTTTTCGCAATAATAGAACGCCTTACACGTCTTAAAAGTTCTTCTGTTTTGCCGCAACTCATTGGGCCTGTTATTAATTCAAAGCTATATCCGTACATATATTTTCACCACCATCTATGTTTTCCCCTAATTTGGTTTCCCAAATTCTCCTTTTAAACAATTATACATCTTTGAAAATTATTTTAAAAGTAAATTAATGTAAAATTTTATCACGCAATTTTTTCAATCCTGCACCATAGAAATATCTCAACTGCTCAGGGAAATTGTCCGCAATATCAATCATATACATATCATGCACGGCAAGTGCTTTTATTAAAAAAGCAATTTCCGAATTTTTCGTCCACAGAACCTTTGGGTTTTTGATCTTGTTTGGTTGAGTCATTCCAAACAACCCTTCATTTTCATCAGCAGAAAGAAATATAAATTTCCCGCTCACGTAATATCCAAGCATTGGCACACCGGAATGTTCAAAAACAGTGCCAAAATTGCAAATAAAATTGTCATATTTAACTATTTTTACATCAAGTCCACGGTTATAAGCATCCAATAAGTGTTGCTCCAAATGCTTAAAATCTTCGCCCCATAGTTCAATGTAAATATTTTTTTTAGCATTTTTGATTATTTCAATAGTTTTGTCAATAATTTTGGTTCTGCCATTGATAGCCAAAATCGGTTCAGTATAATCTTCTTCCTTAATATCAGGGAGTTTTTTTTCTAAAAAATTGATAGTTGAATCAAATTTTCTCTTATAACGTTTAGTGAGTTCTTTTGGACGAATTGGTGTATAAGTAACAGGCTTGGAGTTTGAGCTGAGAACAATATTCAAGGTCTCAAGATTTTTTAGCGTGTCATAAGTTCTAGATTGTGGAATATTTGCCAGCTTGCTGATTTCGTAACCTGTTGCCGGAAACTTTTTTAAAAGTGCAATATAAACCTTTGACTGATATTCGTTAAATCCGAGTTCTTTTAATTTTTCAACAATTTCATCCATAAAAAGAGTTTAACGGATTTCCCGATTTTTGGCAAGAAGGTTAAAAATAATTATAGTAATGGGGTTGAATATTTTGAAAAAATAGTGTATAACAAAAGTACAGAGCGATAGTTTGCGGAAACTATCAATGCTCTTACGAAAGTCTAAACGGTTCTTACCATCTCGGTTGAGAGCCGTTTTTTAATATAAATAAAATCATAAAGATTAGTAATAAACTAATATTGAATTTATCCATATCGATCTATTGCATTACGCTCTTGGGTGGGCTTGGTTGTAGACCTCTTTTAAATGTTGAGTGGATACGTGGGTATAGATTTGGGTGTTTGAAATACTTGCGTGTCCCAGTAACTCTTGTACAATTCTCAAATCTGCACCATTTTCTATCAAATGTGTTGCAAAACTGTGCCGAAATACGTGCGGAGTTACGTGTTTTGGGAGATTTATTTTTTCCACAACTTCGTTTATCACATTTCTAACTGTTCTTGTTTGAAGTCTGTAACCGGTGTTATTTATAAATACAGGTGAATCTTCATCCTGTGGAGGGACAGGAAAACCTTTCGGAATTAATGCCCTTGCTGTTTCTATGTATCTTTCAAGAAAACTTTTTGCCCTATCTGTTACCAGAATTATTCTTTCTTTTGAGCCTTTACCAAAAACCCTAATTTCATTATGTTCTAAATTCAAGTCACCAAAATTTAAACCAGAAAGTTCTGAAATACGCATTCCTGTCGCCCAAAGAAGTTCCAATATCGTTCGGTTGCGGTAACCTGCTGGGGTTTCAATTTTTGTATTGTTCAAAATTTGTTCAACTTCAT
>USOK01000003.1 GCA_900556295.1 uncultured bacterium
AAAAAGTTTAATTGTAGAAAATTTGAGTTTATCGAAAACTTAAACTGTAAAATTCCTACACTAAGAGAAGTATTTGAACTTATAAAAAAATTACAAGAAGATATTTATACAGATACTATGTATCCGAATGATTTAAGACCTGAAACCAATCATGGTTATACGACAAAATACAAAGGTTTAGATTAATTATTGCGTTAGAAAGTTGTCAGGCATAGCCTGCCCCGCATAAAATAGTAGAATGTTAAGTAATCTTATTCTTTTAAAGTAGGTTATACATTCCCAGTTGAACTGTTTCGATCATCTTCAAGTTGTCTGATGTCAATATTATTGTCGTCAGCGTATGTATTCATCACAGGGACATCGATTTCAACGTTAACATCTGCATCAACCATTTCAATGTCATTTTTAGAAAATTCTTTAGTTTTTCCATCTTCCATTACTTTACCACTCATAAATTGAAGATAGCAAACTTTTCCAAGTCCGTCAGGAGTCATCACAGAAGAGCCAACAGGGGGCATACCTTTAGCTGCGTCAATGTAGTTAGAATATTCATAGGTCAAGCAACATAACAAACGGCCGCAAGTGCCCGAAATTTTTCCTGGAGCTATTGGCATTCCTTGGTCTTTTGCAAGTTTTACATTAATAGTTGCAAATTTTCTTAAAAAACTTGAACAGCAAAATGGTCGTCCGCAAACTCCAGCACCTTCTAAAATAGAGGTTTCATCCCGAACGCCGATGTGACGCAAGTCAATACGAACTCTTGTGAAAACTTGAGTTAAGTCTTTCAATAGTGCTCTGAAATCAACTCTTTCTGGAGCAGTGTAGTAGAAAGTTATTTTTCGTCTATCAAAAGTTATCCTGCATTGGACAAGATTCATGTTTAGTTTGTGCTGTTTTACTAAGTTTTGGCACTTGAAAAATGATTGTATTTCTTCCTTTTTTATATCCTCAAGAGTTTGTAAATCTCGCTGAGATAGGCTTCTGATGACATGGAAAGCTTCCGGTTTGTTTTTTGAACATTCCCAAAGTTTTTCGATTTGAGAATTTACAATAAATGCTTTCAACGCTTCTTCGCCTTTTTCTGTTCTTACAAGCACCATCTGCCCATCTTCAATATGAATTGTTTCAGGCACATTGAGCGGGTAGAATGTGTTTTTCAAATATTTTACAGCGTATTTAAACATATCTTTCTTCTTCTTTTAACTTTCTATTCATTAATTTTTCAAGCAATGCTTGAGGAGTAATATCTGTGTAAACAGCTTCATAAATAGCATTTGAGACTGGTACTTCGATATCAAGTTTTTTTGCAAGTTCACAAATAGCTTTTGATGTTTTTACACCTTCCGCAACAGAACCAAGTTCTGCCAAAATATCATTAATTTTTTTCCCTTTTGCAAGCATTGAACCTACTGTATAGTTTCTAGACATTGGGCTTGAACAAGTAGCAATCAGATCCCCCATTCCTGATAAACCGTAAAGTGTCGAAGGATTTGCACCAAGGTTAATACTAACACGAACGATTTCAGCCATTCCTCGAGTCAATAATGTGCCTGCACAATTGTCGCCTAAACCCATAGTATGCGCAAACCCAGATGCGATAGCGATAACGTTTTTCAACGAGCCACCAAGTTCTACGCCGATTACGTCAGTGTTTGTGTAAAGTCTGAATTTTGAAGGCACATTCATGGCTTTTTGTACGAATTCTGCAATTTTTATATCTTCACAAGCGACTGATGCTGCTGTTGGTAATCCTGCAAGAACTTCTTTTGCAAGTGTAGGACCTGATAGGATTGCTAATTTTTGTTCAGGAAGTACATCTTTTATAACTTGTGACATTCTCATCAAAGATGGAACTTCTATCCCTTTTGAAGCGTTTACTAATATCTGTTCAGATTTTACTCCTGCTTTTTTAAGTTTTTCACAAACATCACGAGTTCCAGAAGTTGCAATAACTGATAAAATAATATCAGCACCAGAAATTGCTTCTTTCAAGTTTGATGAAATTTCTACTTTTTTATCTAATTGCACTTCAAGAGGTTTTGAAGTGTGTTTATTTATTCTCAAATCGTCTGAAATGTCTTGTTCTCTACCCCAGACAGTTATTTCTTCAAAATTGTTAGTTAAAAGCCAAGCTAAAGTCAACCCCCAACATCCTGCTCCAAGTACTGTTAATTTCATATTCTCTCCTTTATACTGCCTGATAATTTTTTAATAATTTACGAAGAACTCCACCGTGTTTTTTTAATTCTAATCTAGCTCTTTCCGGCTCAATTTTCATCAAAATTGAAACTATTGCAGTTTTGATTTCCCAATCACATTTTAGCAATGTTGCAAGAGCATTACTATGTGGAGTTTTTGCGATTTCGGCAACAATTCTAATAGCTCTATCTTTAAGTTTTTCGTTTGTTGCTTTCAAGTCTATCATAAAATTCTCATAAGTTTTGCCGATTTTTATCATAGAACCTGTTGTTAGCATATTCAAAATCATTTTTGTTGCGGTTCCAGCTTTTAATCTAGAAGAACCGGCTATAACTTCTGGTCCGACTTCTGCACAAATTACAAGACCAGCTTCTTCTGCAATTTTACCTTTTGAGTTGCAAGTAATTCCGATAGTTTTGCAGTTAATATCTTCGGCTCTTTGTAAAACTCCTAATAAATATTTAGGATTTCCACTTGCAGAAATAACAACAGCAACATCATTTTCCGTCAAAATTTTTGCGTCATTATAGCCTAAATCAAAATTGTCTTCTGCGCCTTCTACAGCAGTTCTGAAAGCACTATCTCCTCCGGCAATAATTCCTTGAACCATATCTGGAGATACGCTAAAAGTCGGCGGACATTCTGAAGCGTCCAAAATGCCAAGTCTACCAGATGTTCCAGCACCGAAATAGAACAACTTCCCGCCTTTTAAAAACTGTTTTGCAATTGTATCAATTGCTTCTGCAATATGTTCAGTTTCTTCCTCGACGGCAAGCGCAACAAGCTTGTCTTCTTCATTCATTTTTCTAACCATTTCAACAGTAGAAAGAATGTCAATGTCTTTTGTGTTTTCGTTTCTGTACTCGGTAATTACTTCACTCATCTTTTTACTCCACAGTGGGTCAAACCCTTACTCATAATAACACTATACTAATTTTAACAAATTAGCCATTTCAATAGCAGTTTTTGCGGAATCAGCTCCTTTGTTTCCAGCTTTTGTTCCTGCTCTTTCAATAGCTTGTTCAATGTTGTCTGTAGTTAGAACTCCAAAGATTACAGGGACTTCTGTTTGAAGGCTAACTTGTGCAATTCCTTTAGACACCTCGGCACAAACATAATCATAGTGAGATGTTGCACCCTTGATTACTGCTCCAAGTGCGATTATAGCATTGTATTTCCCTGTTTGGGCGAATTTTAATGCTGTTATAGGAATTTCAAAAGCTCCTGGAACTCTAACTATATCAATATTTTCCTCTGCGACACCATGACGTCTAAGTTCATCAATTGCTCCGGAAAGAAGTTTTGAACCGATAAAATCGTTAAATCTTGATAATATTATACAAAATTTTTCATTACCTGCAACTAACTGTCCTTCAAAAGTTTTCATTTTTACTCTCCTTTGAGCACATTATACGATATACAGGCGTTTTTTACAACTGTACGTAAAGATATATCACAGGAAATCTATCTAATTATAAGTGGAGTAAAAATCTTGTAAAAGATGTAAATAGAAGCAATTACTAACAAGCCCCCGCTTATTTTTAATAGCCAGTCAGAAAATTTATAAAATCCTTTCCAGTTTTTCAAGTGAGAGGTTAAAAACCCTGCAAGAATTAGGATTAATCCTTGTCCCAATGAGAATAGAAATAGCATAATTATTGCATGCCAAATACTTGCAGAAAGTGAGGCAAACGCCATAATTCCTGCCAAAATTGGGGTAGAACAAGGGGTTCCGGCAAGTGCAAATACTCCACCCAATAAAATTGGGTACAAATAAGTGTTAGTTCCGTCATTGCGAGGCATTTCTTTAATAATTACGGGAAGTTCAAAATCTAAAATTCCAATAAGTTTTAAACCCATTACCATAATAATTCCTGCAAGAAATATTCCGAAATATCCGCCTGCAAACGAAATAAAAACTTTCCCCGTAATAGCACAGATTATTCCAATTATAGAAAAAACAATTGCAGTTCCAAATACAAAAAATAAAAGCTGTACAAATGTTTTAAGAGGTTTTTCTTCTGAATATCCTCCAATATAGCCGATTATAATTGGAAGCATTGCAAGAGAACATGGAGAAATAGATGCTACCAAACCGCCTAAAAACGAAAGTGCATACAATAACGGCAAACTGCCATTTTGTGTAAAAAGACTGATGTAGTTTTCCATTATTTAAGCTCCTGCAAATATTTATCCATTTGTTCTTTTGAAACTGCGCCTTCAATTCTTCTAACTTGTTGTCCGTTAGAATTAATTAAAATAATTGTAGGGACTAATGTTACGTTGTATTTTTTTATTTGTTCATCGCTGAAAGAATTTCTGTCTTGAACCTGAATTTCTGATAAAACTATATTCCCGTTGTATTTAGGGAAAATCTCTTTAAAAACCTTATTCATAGTTTGACAGTCCAAGCACATTGCTGACGTGAATTTTACAACTTGAGGTTTACCTGTTTCTGTAGTCTTCGCTGTTGTAGAATTAGACGCCGTAAGTGCCATATAAAGCATAATTGAAAAAGAAAATATTAAAGAAATAATAATAAGATTTTTTTTCATGGAAAAACTCCTTTCTACTTGATTTTAGCATAAAATAAAAAGTGAATTTTTCTAACCCCAAGTAGGTGATAATTTAGGATGAAAATATATAAATTAGCAATAATTACACATCTTCCGGTACATAAAAATCTGCTTTAGCTAGTAATTCTCTTGTATGTTCATAACAACAAGAGTTGTGACAAATTTCTTGATATTCTCTAACAATGCTTAAAACGTCATCTACAGACATTTTTATAATTCTTCTTTCTCCTTCAATAATTCTAGCCATATCTAAATTCCTTTCAAAATAATTTACGGAATATTTATGAAAAACTTTTGACAAATCCTTTGGGTGGTTTAGAAAAATTTTTTCAAATATTATACTAATCTTGAGAAATTTCAAGTGATGTGTTACAATGGAAATATATATCAAATAGGAGGATTTACTATGGAATTAAATACGCTCATCGGGGGGGGGCAAGAGTAAAGCTCGCATTTACCTTAGCAGAAGTATTAATTACCCTTGGAATTATAGGTGTAGTTTCGGCTTTAACTATGCCAAGTTTAATTCAGAGTTATAAGGAAAAGGTTACTGTTACTAAGCTTGAAAAGGCATATTCTTTTTTAAATCAGGCGTATAAAAGAATTTCTGATGAATATGGAGAACCTCAAGATTGGCCGGGAGTTGAGTATGCAGGTAATGCGTCTGCTTCTGCGGCTTCTGCTCATAGAGATTTATATGCCCAATATGTAAGTTGTAAAAAGTTTAAGGGACAAATATATGGAACAGTAGATACTACAAAAAAAATAAAAGCATTAAACGGTGAATTATATACATACATATATTATTTCCCGTCATTTACTAATAATGATGGGACAGTATTTCAATTTAGTAGTTTGCGTAATTGTGGCGGTTATGTTTTATCAACAGGAAAATTGACAGCTTGCAGTATGGGTGGAGATATTTTAGTTGATATAAATGGTTATGAAAAAGGTCCAAATCAGTTAGGAAAAGATATTTTTGCTTTTGTAACAGCTCAAACTGGAGTTTATCCTGCAGGAATGATTGGAAGTTATACTGAAGGTGATTGCAATTTAAATGGTAAGGGAATTAGTTGTTCTGAATATGTTTTGCGTGAAAAAAATATGAAATATTTAATAGCAAAATGATATAAAACAAAGAGTATTGATATATCGGTGTTGTTATGCCGACAAGATAAAATAACATTTCATAAAAAACCGCCATCTTATTCTAAGATGGCGGTTTTTAGTTATATAATTCGACGTGAATTATTTTTCTTCGTTTTCGTTACCCAATTGGAAATCTGGAGCGCCGAACATACCTTCGATTTCTTCCAAAATCGCAGATGGTTTACGAGCTTGATTTCTTTGTGCAACTGCACGTTTTCTTTCTTCACGTTCTTTTTCTTCGTTAGCATTTGATAGGTGATGGAAACCAGTACCAGCTGGAATCAAACGACCGATGATAACGTTTTCTTTCAAACCTCTCAACATGTCTTTCTTTCCATCTACTGCAGCTTCTGTCAAGATTCTTGTTGTTTCTTGGAATGATGCTGCTGAAATGAAGCTTTCAGTGTTCAAAGAAGCTTTTGTAATACCTAACAACATGTATTCGCAAGTTGCCGGTGTGCCACCTTTTTCTTCAACTTCATGATTTTCTTTTTCAAATGTTTGCATTTCAACAAGTTCACCTGGTAACAATGTTGTATCACCTGCATCAACAATTTTAACTTTCTTAGTCATTTGTCTTACGATGATTTCAACGTGTTTATCAGCGATTTCTACACCCTGTGAACGATATACTCTTTGTACTTCGTCTACTAGGTATTGTTGAGCAGCCTCAGGACCGCAAAGTCTGATTACATCGTGTGGGTTCAAAGGACCACTTGTCAAAGGTTGACCTTTTGTAATCTTTTGTTTGTTTTGAACAACAATGTTTGCGTCAATTGCGTATTTGATTTCAGTTCTGCCATTTTCTGTTACTAAGTAAAGTCTTGGCAAATCGTCATCTGTTTCGATTTCTGCAACACCGTCTTCTTCAGCCAATATTGCACAATCTTTTGGTTTACGACCTTCAAGAAGTTCTTCTACTCTCGGCAAACCTTGAACGATGTCGCCTGTTTTTTGTCTTTCAAATACCAATGTTGCAATGTTATCACCACGTAGAACCAATGCTCCGGCTTCAACCTGTAACATTGTACCTGGGCTGATTAAGTAAGGACGCCCGTTTCTAATTGTGATTTCACCCTTGTTAACAGCTGTAACCATACCTGAAACAGTTGATTTTTCTCCACTGTCAGCAAGTTCACCGTCAAGTCTGATGAAATCACCTTTCTTAACGTTTGCTTTGCCTTTAATAGGAAGTTTTGTTTCGTATGTTGCGCTTGTTAACAACAATCTTCTTGTATCTTCTTTGTCTATTTTGATAGAAGCAACACCATCATTAATTGCCAAAACTTGAGTTTTTGCAACTGGAGTCTTAGGATCAATTGTTTGACCGTCTTTTACAAGAAGTTCAGTTTGAAGTGATGACATTGTTTTAGCATTGCCTTCAAATTCACGACGAACAATCAAGTTTTCAAGAACAACAATTCTCAAGTTTTCTTGTTCATCTAGTTCTACCATACCTTTAAGGTGTGATAGGTAACCTTGCATTTGAAGTACCAAGCTTGTTCTTGTAATAGTAGAACCATCAAGGTTTCTTACTCTAGCGCCGTCTTTGTACTGTAATTGAGTAACAGGAACGATGTCAATCAAATCATCTGATGTATTAAACTTGATTGATACATTTTTCTGCTCAACTTTCAATACTTGAACAGGTCTTACAAGAATTTGGATAGGTTGGTTAGAAATGCTATCCTCATCAAGTGACAAGCTTGTATCAAGTTCTTCATCCAAATCATCAATATCGATATCATCCATTGATGAATCCATAATTGTAATGATTGAAGTTTCTTTAGCCTTGATACCGTCAGCAATTACAGTACCTTTATTAACTACTTCGCCTTCATCAACTTTAAGTTCAGAAACACTTGATAGTGTGTGAACTTCACCAGGACGAATTGTAATTTCATGAATTACATCGTTGTATTCTTTGAATTCAACAATACCATCGATGTGACAATATACGTCTTTTACAACTTCTGTACCTGCAGTAACGTGTGTTCCGTTTTCAACCATTTTCAATGAAGAATCTTTATTGATTTGATGGATTTCTTCCGGAATAAATACTACAGAACCCGGTTTGGTAATAATTTGGTTTTCGTCAACTTCAACATCAACGTATCTGATTTCACCAGAAGAAGCAACTGCACATTCATCATCAATAAGTTCTGCAATAATCATACCGTTTTCAACTGTAGTATCTACAGGGGCTTTAACGATGTATTTTTCACCAGTTTTATTAACTGTCCATAATTGTTCTTTCTTAGTTTGTTCAAATGTCGCATTTTCAGGCATTAATGAAGCAATAACGATTGTCAATTCTTTACCTTGAACAATTTTCTTAATATTTTTGCCTTCGAATTTAACATCTTCAATAACTAAATCTTCCCCGAAACGAACTTCACCGCCGTGTTCAGAAATAGTCAACGTTTCAGCAAGTTTTTCACCTTCTTTAATAGCTTGTCCATCTTTTACAAGGATCTTAGAACCGCCTGGAAGGTTGTAAACATCACCACCAAGAACCCAAATAATACCTTGCTTGTTTGTAGTTCTTGAAATGTTACCTTGTCTGTCTTTCTTTTCATCAGCTACGAAATCTTCATACAATACTTCCCCTGACATGTCAGCTGTAATATCTTTTGTAGCTTTTTCTGTTAAACGAGAACCAGAACCTTGAGCTGCAGGTTCAAATTGAGCCAATTTGAAGCCTTTTTTAATTTTCATTCCATTTGTAAAGAATACTGTTGAACCAGCTGGAATGTGATATTTTTCAGTTCTTTTAGCGCCTTTTAATTCGATATCTGTTTCATAGTTAGAAATATTAACTATATCACCGTGACGAGTTCTTAATTCTCTTGTTTTTACGCTAGAAACTACTTCTCCATCTTGTTTTGCGATAACTTCTTTAATCGCATCTTTAACGCCAACCGCACCACCTGTGTGGAATGTTCTCATTGTCAACTGTGTACCAGGTTCACCGATTGATTGAGCTGCGATAATACCGATTGCTTCACCGATATCAACAAGTTTTTGAGTTGTCATTGCCCAACCGTAACATTTTTGGCAGATACCATATTCAAGACCACAAGTCAAACCTGAACGAACTTTAAGTTCTTGTAATTTCAAGTGAGAAACTTTCTTGATATCTTCTCTGTTCATTGTAGTTCCGGCAGAAACAAGAACTGTTCCGTCAGTATCCTTGATATCTTCTGCAATTGTTCTACCTAACAATCTGTCGATTAGAGGAACAATAACGTTGTCGCCGTCAGTAATAGGTTTCATGTTAATTGATTTGGTAGTGTGGCAGTCATCAGCACGGATGATTACATCTTGTGCAACGTCTACCAAACGTCTTGTCAAATAACCTGAATCGGCTGTTTTCAACGCTGTATCTACAAGCCCTTTTCTTGCACCATAAGATGAAATGATGTATTCTGTAACGGATAAGCCTTCTTTAAAGTTTGATTTAATAGGCAAGTCGATGATTTGACCTTGTGCGTCTGCCATCAAACCTCTCATACCTACCAACTGAGATACCTGTGATAAGTTACCTCTGGCACCTGAGAATGCCATCATATATACCGGGTTTAATCTATCAAAGTTTTCAACTACTTGAGATGTCAATTTCGCTGTTGTTTCAGACCAAGTGTCGATAACCTTTGTATATCTTTCAACTTCAGTAATTTCTCCTTTTAAATATCTGTTTGTTGATTTTTCGATTTCTGATTCAGCTTCTTGTAGCAATTCTTTTTTAATTGCCGGAACTTGCAAGTCCGCGATAGAAATTGTTGTTCCGGATTTTGTAGCATACCTGTAGCCGAGATTTTTAAGGCTGTTAGCCAATTCTGCGGTTTTAGCTCCGCCAAACTCTAGATACATTTGTGAAAGCAAATTGTTCAAACCTTTTTTGTCCATTTGCTTATTAATGAAATCTACAGTTTTTTTAGCATGTGCGTATGTTGTTTCCATTATTTTTTATTTCCTTTATTTTTCTTATTTCACTTTGCTAAATATTATGTTACGCTAAAGCGTTTCTTACAGCTTCGTTGAAGATAATTCTTCCTGCAGTTGTTTCAAGTCTTTCGCCGTGTTCATCTCTTACAACGATTTTGTCGTGAAGATCTATTACACCGACTTCAAGAGCCGAAATTGCATCTTGGAAGTTGTAGAAATATCCTTTAGGTTCCATTTCAGGATTTTTCAAAATTGTTAAGTAATACATACCCAATACCATATCCTGTGTAGGAGTGATAATTGGTTTACCTGTAGCAGGAGCTAAAATGTTGTTTGTAGCTAACATTAACATTCTTGCTTCTGTTTGAGCTTCAATTGATAAAGGTACGTGAACAGCCATTTGGTCACCATCGAAGTCGGCGTTGAATGCTGTACATACTAACGGGTGAAGCTGGATTGCACGGCCTTCTACCAATTTTGGTTCAAATGCCTGAATACCTAGTCTGTGAAGAGTCGGGGCACGGTTCAATAAAACAGGGTGTCCATCGATTACCTCTTCTAATATATCCCATACAATTGCTTCAGAACGTTCAATTTTCTTCTTAGCAGATTTAATGTTTTGAACGTATCCTCTTTCAATCAATTTATTAACAACGAATGGTTTAAACAATTCGATAGCCATTTCTTTTGGCAAACCACATTGATTTAATTTCAATTGCGGTCCTACTACGATAACTGAACGTCCTGAGTAGTCAACACGTTTACCAAGTAAGTTTTGACGGAAACGACCTTGTTTACCTTCAATAATGTTAGACAATGATTTCAACGCTCTGTTGTTAGGTCCAACAACGGTTCTTCCACGTCTGCCGTTATCAATCAAGGCATCAACTGCTTCTTGTAACATACGTTTTTCGTTACGTACGATGATTTCAGGAGCGCCCATTTCTAACAATCTTTGCAAACGGTTGTTTCTGTTGATTACACGTCTGTATAAATCGTTCAAGTCAGATGTAGCAAAACGTCCACCATCCAATTGAACCATTGGTCTTAAATCTGGAGGAGTTACTGGAAGTACGTCCATAATCATCCATGTAGGATCTGTTTCTGATGAAATCAATGAATCTAATAATCTTAAACGTTTGATAAGTTTACTTTTCTTTTGAACAGAGTTTACTGTTCCTGCAAGTTCTGTTCTGATTTCTTCAGCAAGACCTTTTACATCAACTTCTGCAAGAAGTTCTTTAATAGCCTCAGCTCCGATTCCTACTTTGAGTTCAGAATCTTCGTGTTCAGCCATATAGTCTTCATATTCTTCTTCTGATAAAAGTTGAAGTTTTTTGAAATCACTTTCGCCTGCATCAAGAACTACGTAATTGTTGAAGTAAATAACTTGTTCCAAATCTTTCAAAGTCATATCAAGAAGTAAACCTAAGTAAGAAGGAATACCCTTCAAGAACCAGATGTGAGAAACAGGAGCAGCAAGTTTGATGTGTCCCATTCTCTGACGTCTTACTTTTGAATCTGTAACTTCAACTCCGCAGCGTTCGCAGATGATACCTTTGTGTCTTACTCTTTTATACTTACCGCAATAGCATTCCCAGTCTTTTGATGGTCCAAAAATTCTTTCGCAGAACAAACCATCTCTTTCCGGTTTTAATGTACGGTAGTTGATTGTTTCCGGTTTAGTAACTTCGCCGTAAGACCATTTAAGTATTCTTTCCGGTGAAGCGATACTAATTCGTATATAGTCAAAATAATCTATGCTTGTTGACATTGTTTGTCTTTCTCCTTTTTTATATTTAGTGAGTGGTGAGAAGTGAGTTGTGAATAGTTCTTTTCATAAATAATCTATTCACTACTCACCATTCACTATTCACTTAATTATATATCTCCGAATGTAGTCGGTGTTTCAAAGAAATTGATATTTAACAGTTCTGAATCCATATCTGAAAGAACTCTTCTTGGAGCTGATTTTCTCAAATCATCCATATCTGTCATTAAGTCAACTTCTTGACCGTCTTTTTTCGCTACCGTAATATCCAAACCGATACTTTGCAATTCTCTTACAAGTACCTTGAATGATTCAGGAATACCCGGTCTTGGAATATTGTCACCTTTAACGATTGCTTCATAGGCTCTGTTACGTCCATTAACATCATCTGATTTGATTGTTAACATTTCTTGAAGAGTATATGCAGCACCATAAGCTTCTAATGCCCAAACTTCCATTTCACCGAATCTCTGTCCGCCGAATTGAGCTTTACCACCCAATGGCTGTTGAGTTACTAGTGAGTAAGGACCTGTAGAACGAGCGTGGATTTTGTCGTCTACCAAGTGGACAAGTTTAAGGATGTAAGATAGACCTACTGCAACCGGTTCATCAAATGGTTCACCTGTTCTACCATCAATCAATCTTACTTTACCGTCTTCGTTAACCCAATCGCATCCAGATTCTTTGATACCTTTCAAAAGTTCAGCCTTAGTAGCTCTCTCTGATTGGTTATCGCCATATCTTTCATCGAATGAAGGTGTTTCGTAGTAGTTTCCTGTTAAGTATGCAGCCAAACCTAGCAACAATTCGTAAGTCTGACCAACGTTCATACGAGAAGGTACACCAAGTGGGTTTAATACGATATCAACCGGTGTTCCATCTGGTAAAAATGGCATATCTTCTTTTGGAAGGATTCTAGAAACGATACCTTTGTTACCGTGACGTCCTGAAAGTTTGTCACCTACAGAAACTTTACGTTTTTGAGCAATGTAAACTCTAATTACTGTATTAGCTCCTGGTGGTAATTCGTCGCCTTTTTCTCTATCAAATACCTTAACGTCGAGAACTCTTCCGCCTTCGCCGTGAGGAACTCTCAAAGAGTTATCCTTTACGTCTCTTGCTTTTTCAGCGAAGATTGCACGTAATAATTTTTCTTCTGGTGGGTGTTCAGATTCACCTTTTGGTGTAACTTTACCAACCAAAATATCGTCTGCGTAAACTCTAGCACCAATACGAACAATACCACGTTCATCCAAGTGTCTCAAAGCGTCTTCTGAAACGTTTGGAATTTCACGAGTAATTTCTTCTGGTCCAAGTTTAGTTTGACGAGCATCTATTTCTAATTTTTCAATGTGAACTGATGTGAAGATGTCATCGTGTACGCATCTTTCAGAAAGCAAAATAGCATCTTCGTAGTTGTAACCTTCCCAAGGCATATACGCAACAATTACGTTTTTACCTAATGAAAGTTCTCCGCAGTTTGTAGAAGCACCATCGGCAATTACATCACCTTCTTTAACCTTGTCACCTTCGTGAACTAAAGGTTTTTGGTTAATACAAGTATCTTGGTTACTTCTTACATATTTCATTAATGTGTGAACATGAGGTTTGTTGTGAATATCTCGGATGATAATTTCTTCACCAACAACTCTTTCAACAACACCGTCACAGTCAGCTACTTCAACCATACCAGAGTCTTTAGCAGCTCTCTTTTCCATACCTGTACCAACAACCGGTCTTTGAGTAATCAAAAGAGGTACTGATTGACGTTGCATGTTTGAACCCATCAATGCACGGTTTGCGTCATCGTGTTCAATGAACGGAATCAATGATGTCGCAACAGAGATAATCTGAATAGGAGAAACACCAACAAAGTCAACCTTGCTTGATTCGCCCATTGTGAATTCAGATCTGTATCTGATTGGAACATATTCATCTTTAAATGTATTATCAGGGTTAAGTTGAACGTCAGCAGGAGCACATCTGAATTCTTCGTCCTCATCTGCTGTCATATAAACAACTTCATCTGTAACTTTGCCATCTTTAACAACAAAGAATGGTGCTTCAACAAAACCGTAATCATTAACTTTTGCGTGTGTAGCCAATGAACCGATCAAACCTGCGTTAGGTCCTTCTGGTGTTTCAATTGGACAAATACGACCGTAGTGAGAAGGGTGAATATCACGAACAGCAAATCCTGCTCTTTCTCTCATCAAACCACCAGGTCCTAAAGCTGAAATACGTCTTTTGTGAGTCAATTCAGCTAATGGGTTGATTTGGTCCATAAACTGTGATAATTGAGAACTTCCGAAGAATTCTTTCAAAGAAGCTACCAATGGTTTTGTGTTCAATAAGTTCAATGGTGTCAATGTTTCAGAATCTTGCAAAGTCATTCTTTCTTTAACGATTCTTTCGATTCTTGAAAGACCAACTCTGAATTGGTTTTGCAACAATTCTCCAACTGAACGAATTCTTCTGTTTCCTAAGTGGTCGATATCATCAACAGTTCCTTCATCATAAGTTAAGTTAATCAAATATTCAATTGATGCAACGATATCTTGAACAGTTAATGTTCTTTGGTTTTTAGGAATGTTTAAGTTCAATTTTTTATTTAATTTATAACGACCAACACGACCGATATCGTATTTCTTTTCATCAAAGAAACGAGCTTCCAAAATAGAACGTCCGCCGGCAGCAGAAGCAGGGTCGCCAGGTCTTAATTTTTTATAAACTTCAATCAAAGCATCATCAGTAGTTTCTGCGGTATCTTTATCCAAAGTTTTCTTCAAGAAATCAAAGTGAGTGAATAAAGATTCCATTTCAGAAACAGTGATACCCATAGCTTTCAACAATGTTGTAGCTAAGATTTTTCTGTTTTTGTCGATTTTAACATAAATAATGTCATTAGAATCTGTTTCAATTTTCAACCATGCACCACGGTTAGGAATCATAGTTGCGTTATATAAACGTTTTCCGGCAGGGGAAATATCACGTTTGAAATATACACCCGGAGAACGAACGATTTGAGAAACGATTACACGTTCTGCACCGTTTACAATGAAAGTACCTTTGTCTGTCATTGTAGGAATATCACCGATGTAAACTTCTTGTTCTTTGATTTCACCGCTGTCACGGTTAACAAGTCTTACCATTACACGTAACTGTTTTGCATAAGTTGCGTCATGGATTCTTGCTTCTTCAATAGTATACTTCGCATTGTCGAAAGTATAGTTTGGCAAGAAATGCAATTCTAATCTGCCTGTATAGTCTTTAATAGGAGAGAAAGAAAGTAGCTCTTCTTTCAAACCTTCTTTTAAAAACCATTCAAATGATTTTTTTTGCACTTCAATAAGGTCTGGTAAATCATCCAAACGAGTATGTGGAATACCCATTGGTGTTACTCTTTCTGCATATTTTGTGTTAGACATTAATTCACCTCGTCTATGTGTACGTACTATATAAAAATTGTATTATTTTTTTATTTTTATCCATGCTCGCTTTGAGCAATCTATTTGAAAATAATTTACAATTGAAAATCTAACTTGAGGCTGTAAACCTTTCATTTCACTGAACTTCAGCTAAATGAATTTACATGGTTATTTCTAAAATTGGGCATAGTTCACCCGACTTTAAAACTACATGTTCTTAAATAATAATACATCAATATTTTACGTCAAGAAAATATCGGCTATTTTAGAAAAATATGTTAAATTTTTGTTACAAATATTCTTTGAAGGCTGAAAAGCTTTGATATGACTGAAGTTCGCTGTCAAGACTATACATAAAACTTGTTCATTGTATGATTGAGTTAATCAGAGGTAAAAATATGAAAAAATTTGTTATATTATTATGTGTTTTAATGCTGGGAAAAGTTGCGCTATCAGCAGATATTCAGACTACAAATGTTCAGGACAAAACTCCTGCTCCTGTTGTTCTGACAGGAAATTTAGTTTTTGATTGGCTTGATATTTCTCAAGTTGATAGAGATTCAGTAATCGAAAAATACAAATCAGAACTTTTTGGAGTAGATACTATATATAAGTTTAATAAAAAAGAATTTCGAGCAGAATACAAAAATTTTCTAAAAGATGCTGATTACAAGCGGCATTATATGCTTGTCCGTAACAATGTAAAAGAAACTGATAGCGAAAATCTTTGCGGATTTTACAAAGGTAATTTGTTGATTAGTTATGCAATACAGTACAAAAACGATTTGCGTTCAGTTTATTATTACGATGCGCTAGGAAATCTTCGTTATGTAGATAAATTTTCGGAAAACTATCCAAATTTTCCATATATGTCGAAACAGTATAAAGCAAATGGCGAGCTAGTTAGTGCAATTTATTTTATGTCACATGATATGCAATATATGTACAATCATAATGCAGAATTTCAAGGTGCTTGGTATAAAGATAAAATGTATGATCGCCATGCAAAACAAGTTCTGACAAGGACAAATTGGTAGGAATATTTATAAAAATTTTCAAAAAATATCCCAAGCAAAATGCGAGGGATATTTTTTTGAAGAATAAAATGTAAATTACTTATTGTGGTTTTACGACTGACAATACATAGTTGTCAGTGAACACTTTATTTGCAACTTCAATAATATCACTTTCTGTTACACTATTTATCAATTGCGCATATTGGTCGTCAAATTTGTACCCTCTGCCGGAAGTTTCAAACCAGCCGATTGTTGTCGCCTTATCAAGATTAGTTTCCTGACCGATTATGTAGTGCCCCAAAAGCTTGTCTTTCGCTTCTTGCAACTCTTTTGAACCAACAAATTCAGTCTTTAATCTAAACACCTCTTCAAGCATTCTTTTCTTCGCATAGTCAAGGTTTTCAGGATTTGTACCAATATATGTTATAAACGAACCTTTTACAATATGGGGTGAAAACTGTGAACCCAACTGATATGCAAGCCCATCTCTATCCCTCAAATTTTTGAACAGACGAGAACTCATACCTGAGCCCAATAAAGAATCTATAACCTGCAAAGTCGCATACTCCTTACGATTTAGCACACCATCTGTTTGCCAGCCGTAAATAATCCAGTCGGTTTTCAAATCCTTAACCGTCGCGCAAGCTTGTTTTTTCATAGTTAATTTAGCCACTGAATACTTTGTATAGTCAAACTTTTCACCATTTTTGCCGTTAAAGATTTTTGTAAAATCCGCAATAGCTTTGTCTTTGTCAACATTACCATTAATCGAAATCACGACATTTTGAGGATAAAAAGCTTTATCATAATAGGCTTTCACATCTTTTTGTGTAATTTTTGGCAATGATTTTTCAAGGATTTTATTTGAAATTGAGTACGGTGAATTTTCAAAAATCAACGATTTATAATTATCCACCGCCAGATTTAATGGTACATCTTTGCTTTTTTTAATCGAATTCAACTCGTCATTTTTCGATTTTTCAATCTCATAATCATCAAGAGTTGCATTATTGATAACTTCATTCAAAAGTTCTATTGTTTTGTCATAATCATTTTTGGTAGAAAGCACGGTAAGATTAAAGCTATCAGGCTTTGCAGACGGAACAATTTTTATCCCATTATCTTCCATAACTTGCGCAAATTCAGTGGAAGAATATTTCTTTGATCCTTTTGTTATTACAGAAGCCGTCAAATCTGCCGTTCCTGCAATGCTTTCAGTAAATTCTCCCCCTTTTGAGAAAATTCCGATTGCAATAATATCGTTCACCTTGTTCGGAGTAAGTAAAAGCGTTGCACCATTTGAAAGTTCATACTTTTGGGTATTAGAATTCTCACTGATAAATTTTGCCGGTTCAGTTTTTTGCGTAACATTAGAAACTTTTACTTCTTTACAATTTTCAGGCAAAACTATTGATACAGCGCTTTTTTCAAGCCCTAAATACTTATTTGCAACAGCTTTCACATCTTGTGCCGAAACCTTTTTAATATTGTCCAAATACGTTTCATAATACTTGGTATCATCAGTCGTCACAAAGGTATAGCCGATTTCACTTGCGATATTCGAAATTGATTCTCTTTCGTAATACGTATCACGTTCAATTACATTTTTTGCAAGTTGAAGTTGCTCTTGACTAACGCCATTTTTCTGAACATTTTTTATCTCATCAAAAATACTATCTTGAAGTTTTGCGCATTTTTCAGGATCAAATGTTGCAGAAATATAAAAAATTCCATCATCTTTAAAACCTGTATTTGCAGTACCGATAGTATTTGCAAGCTGTTTGTTTTCTTTTGTATTTCTATAAAAAACAGACGAACGCCCTTCTCCCAAAATCGTTGCCAAAACATCAAGCGCATAAGAGTCTTTATCATCGATTTTTACACCTCTAAATCCTACCAACATATATCCAGACTGAGTGTCAAAATAAGCCACATTTTTCTTTTGTGATGTCAGAATTTTTTCTTTCGGATAAACATTTTTTATTGGCTTTTTATATTCTGAATTGAAATCAGTCTTAACTTTATCAATTGCAGTGTTTGCGTCCACATCTCCAACAATCACTGTTACCATATTCGACGGGTTATAAAATTTGTTATAATAATCCATAATTGCATCACGGTGAATTGTGTTTATGATATCAGCTTTCCCGATGACTTTTCTTTTATAAGGATGATCAGTGTATAGCATATTCACTAAATTGTCATATACAAGGGTGTTTGGAGAATTTGCATCTTTCATAATCTCTTCAATAACGACTTTGCGCTCTTTTTCTAGTTCTTTTCTCGGTACAAGCGGATGCAAAAGCATATCAGAGTGCATTTCCAGCGCCAAATCAAAGTCTTTGGAAGGAATAGTTACATAATAATGTGTGAAATCCTTGCTGGTTGCCGCATTTGTAATAGCCCCTTTGGTTTCAAGAATTTTGTCAAACTCTCCTGGTGCATGATTTGTTGAGCCTTTAAAGAACAAGTGTTCCAAAAAGTGCGAAACGCCGTTATTTTCGTTATTCTCATTTATAGAACCAGTCTTAATCCAAGTATCAATTGTCACAATTGGATTTGACTTGACCTCTTGAATAACGACGGTTTGCCCATTGTTGAGTTTATAAACATTGAAATCAGCGGCAAAAACACAGTTTGAAAAAATAACCAACGCCGATATAATCAAAAATTTCTTCATATTATCCCCTTCAAAATTTCTTCTAATGTATAGAAACATAATACAATAAATTTTTGAATTAGAAAATAGGTGAAAAGGAATGCAGTTAATAGAATAAACATCTTTTCCCCATTTGTTCTCTCTGCTAATATTACTTTTTTAATTTCTCCCACCAACTCTTTGGTTTATAAAGGCTATCCCAATACTTTTTTGAAGCGTCATATGGATTTATATTGCGTAAAGCATATCCAGAACAAGCTGACAACTGCATTCTATCCCAATAACCATTTACTCTATTTTTTAAAAATAGATCGCAATCTAGCTTAAAGTCTGCATTTCCAAATAATGGTTCTATTTCTCCTTCATTATGATAAAAAAATTGGTCATAACCTATCCTATTTGGACCTTTGTTAAAGCCATTTGTATCAAAAAACACGTAAGGAACTACAAGATTCCCGTACGCCATGTGATAACCAAGATCTGATATTAATGAACCATCTGGCAATAAATAATAATTATTATATGTAGTTCCATATATTCCAGACCGCTCTCCAAAAAAATAATAAAATACAGGTTTAAAATTATAAGTAGAGGTTTTTACTTTGGTTGCTCCTTTAAACTTACTTTCCCATATTTTATTAATTTCGTTAAAACTTTCTTTTACCTTATTAGAGTCATTGTTGTAATAAATCCGCATATCACTAGGCCTTGATAGTTCTAAATCAGCAAGAGTTTGTTTCATGGCTTGCTGTATTACAGCATATTCTTTGTTAAATCTGGTGTGTAATTCAATGATTTTGAATTTTCTTACCAATACAGGCAACGTTAACGCTGCAACAACTCCAATAATTCCCAAAGTTATTAAAACTTCTGCTAATGTAAATCCCAAAGTATTTCGCATTTGTTTCTCCATATAATAATATATTGTTATTTTTATTATAACACAATGTAATTTATTTATCAATATAATATTGCTAACATAATAGAATGCTAGATGAAGAATTTCTTAAAAGTTTTGGTTTCAATTTGAAAATGTGTAGATTGAAAAGAGGGTTAACTCAAGCTGAATTGGGCGAAAAAATTGATATTTCGGAACATCGTTTGAGTGAAATTGAAAGAGGAAAGTGCAATATAACGTTGAAAACAGTTAATAAAATTGCCAACGCTCTTAATGTTGCATCTATAAGATTTTTTGATTTTAAAGATTAATGTTTAAAAACTTTTTTTATCAACGGGTAGCAAAGAGCTAAAGCTCCTAATCCAAGAGCTACAAAAACGGATTTTGGTGTTTTCTTTTTTTCTAAACTTTCAGAATTTTTCATGGATACATACAAGTCATGATTTAGCACCTGAAAATCTCTTGATGCTTGAACATGAGAATAAAGCACCGGTTTGTAATGGTCGTTCGGCGGAGTGATAATCCCGACATTAAGCGGTGGATTTTTCATATTTGTATTTACACTTACACTATTATCCATACTTCTTATAAAACAAAACACTGGCAAAAATTGCTTTTGCGTAAAGGAATGTAAATAAAGAAATTAGAATACGTTTAAGTCTTGACAAAAATTTTTCTTTGCGCAAAACTGATAATTGTTATCACTTTTATGGAGAAACGATGAATTATTCAAGACAACGTGAGTTGATTTTAGAAACCTTGAAAGAAAATGTAGTTCATCCTACTGCTGAATATTTGTACTGTGTTTTGCAAGAGAAAGATCCAAGTATCAGTATGGCAACGCTTTACAGAAATTTAAACCAGTTGGCGGGAAATGGTATTATTAAAAAAATTGACGGGCTAGAAGCTCCATCGCATTTCGACCATAATACACATGAACATTTTCATTTTATCTGTGATAAATGTAAAAAGGTTTTTGATGTTTCGGTCAATATTGCACCTGATGTGGTTGAAATGACCAAAAAGGAAACCGGTTTTGACGTAAAAGGGTATGATATTACGTTGCATGGTTTTTGTGATGAGTGCAAGCAAGTAGCTAAGCAGTTATGTGGTTAGGCGACTAAGCAATAGTAAAGTTCGCAAAATTTTTCTAAATTGAACAAATATCAACTTAATGTAAACGAACTTATTCATCTATTTACTAAAAAAAGAAAGGACAGAAAAATGGAAAAATATATTTGTACAGTATGCGGTTATGTTTATGACCCGGAAGAAAATGATGGTATAAAATTTGAAGATTTACCAGATGATTATGTTTGCCCTCTTTGCGGAGTAGGTAAAGATCTTTTTGATAAGCAGTAATCAGTGTAGGTGTGTAAACATATTAACCAAACAATATGTATTTATAAAAGGAGATGAAGTAATGAAATTTCAAGAGATTAAAAATAATATT
>USOK01000004.1 GCA_900556295.1 uncultured bacterium
TAAAAAGTACATATCTTTAATCGCCCTGTTGTTGGTTATAATGTGCCCGCTCCAGTGTAATGCCAAAGGAAGCTTTTGGGGAAGTTCTGCTGATCCGGAAGTCCATGACCTTCAAACGCCTACTGCAACACAAACTACAATTGACGAAACCCCGATGACTTCTGCATCTGTCAGTACTACTGCAACAAATTCTGAAAAGAAAAAAATTAAAAATATTGAATTTGTAGGAAATAATGTTATTGATAAATCTTTAATCCTTGAACAAATGAAACTTCAAGCCGGCGACAATTACAGTCGAGAACTTGTTCAAAGAGATTTGAAAGCTATCTATGAAATGGGCTATTTTACCGAGAATATGAGAGCAGTTCCGGTTAATAATTCTGATGGAACTATTACGTTGAAAATAGTTTTGGTTGAGAATGCTCCTGTTACAGATTTTACTATCGAAGGAAATACTGTTATTTCTACCGACGAAATACTATCTTATCTTTTGCCTATGAAAGGTAAACCGCAGAATATTTCTGACTTGAATTCCGCTATTGCAAAAATTCAGGATTGTTATAGCTCAAAAGGTTATATTTTAGCAAGAATCGACTCCGTTTCAGATGATCCGGACGGAACTGTAAATATCAGTATCAAAGAAGGAACTATTAACCGTATTTTAATTTCCGGGAACGAAAAAACAAAAGATTATGTCATTGAGCGTAACGTTTTGACTGAACCGGGGCAGGTTTATAATGAAAACTTGCTTAAAGAGGATTTAGTAAGGCTTTATGCGACTCAAGCGTTCAAAGATGTTACTAGAGAAATCGAACCGACTGACGATCCTGACAAATACGATATTACAATTAATATTGAAGAACAAAGGACAGCAAGTATTTCAGTCGGTGGTGGTATTGACTCTGTAACAGGTGTTTTCGGTTCTGTTGGTATTGCTGATAACAACTTTATGGGACGTAACGAAAGAATTTCCCTAAACGGCATTGCAGGTACCGGTGTAATCTTAAATGATTCATCAATTAAACGCCGTATGAATTTGCAGGCTGAGTTGAGCTATTTTAAACCGTATTTTTATAATGCTGATACTTCTTTGATGAGTAAGATTTTCTATCGTGATTTTGGTTCATACCAAGTTCCACTTGCAATTGAAAGAAGAATTGGAGCAGAAGCAACTGTTGCACACCGCATGAAGTTCAATAAACACGTTACAGGAACCTTCTCTTTAGGGCTTGAAAATATTGACGTTTCTGAAGGCGATGGCAAAAAGATTAGTGAATTGTATTCAAGGTATAATATTCCTATTTCTCAACGTGCAAGGCAGTTAGATGGTGGTTTATTCTTATCTTTGAGTCCTGCACTTTTGTATGATACGAGAGATAGTGCTACTGTTACCAGAAAAGGAACAATGGCAAGTTTGAGATTTGATGAAGAGTTTGGCGTTCTGGATTTTGACAAAACTCATGGAAAGTTGACCGGTATGGTTAAACAATATATTCCTGTCGGAAAGAAATCATCTTTGTCATTTACAGCTAAAGGTGGTGGAAAAATTCACGGTGACAATATGCCTGAAGTTATGGCATATCGTTTAGGTGGACCTTACACTATTAGAGGTTTTAAAATGAGCGGTGTAGGTACTGGCGACGCATTTATTATGGGTAGTGCAGAATTTGCAACTCCTATTCCGTTCTTGGATAGAACAAGAATTAACTTCTTGAATAACTTGAGATTTACAGTTTGGGCTGATGCCGGTAAGATTTTCAATCCGTCAATTACGGATAAAATTTACGATAGACCGCTTTATGCAGTATCTGCCGGTGTTGGTTTGAAACTCTATGTTCCGGGTATGGGACCGTTATCTATCGATTACGGTATTCCTCTTACAAATCCGGGTAGTAATGGTAACAACAATGGTTACTTTACTTTTGGTGTAGGCGATATAATGTACTAATGGAGGTATAATATGAAAAATTTAAAATTAGCAGCTTTGTTGATGGGTGCAGGTTTATTTTTAGCTCTTGGGAACCAAGCAAATGCAGCCGGAGTTGGATATATTGACTATCAAAAAGTTCAAGATGCTTTCCCTTTTGCGCAACAAGCTGTAAAAGAAATTGATGCAAAAGCTTTAGAGATGCAACAATATATGGTTGATAAGGAAAAACAATATAAAGCTCTTGATACTCCTTTGAAAAAACAAAACTTTGAAGATCAAACTGCTAGAGAATTCAAGCTTAAACAAGATTCTTATATGAGATTGAAATCTGATAAAGAAGAACAGGTATATAACAAAATTCAAGCTGCAACAAAACAAGTTCTTGTTGAGCAAAAACTTGATGCAATTGTTGACTACAGAGTAATTTTTGTTGGTGGTGTCGATATTTCAGACTTAGTTATTCAAAAATTGAAAAGTGGACAGTTTTAATTAAAGACTAATTAAGGAGAAATCATGAAATATTCTGAACACGGAGAACAGTACCATATCGGCTTTTATTTTTGTGGTTGGGGGGGGTATTTTATTAACATCAGTTGGTGATGTGGGCGAATATGTAATTATGCCGGGTGATCCCAAACGTTGTGCCAAAATTGCCGAATACTTTGAAGATGCAAAACTCGTTGCAGATAGACGAGAATACACAACATACACAGGCTTTTTAAACGGAGTAAAAGTCAGTGTAACTTCAACCGGAATTGGTGGGCCTTCAGCATCTATTGCGTTAGAAGAACTTGTAAATATTGGCGCTAAAACTTTCATTAGAGTCGGTACTTGTGGAGGAATTCAGACTGATGTTAAAGGTGGAGACATCGTTATTGCAACTGGAGCAATTCGTATGGAGGGTACTACTAGAGAGTATGCCCCGATTGAGTTCCCGGCAGTTGCAAATTTAGATGTAGTAAATTCTCTTGTTCAGGCAGCAAAAAATCTCGGGCATGAGTATCACACTGGTGTTGTACAGTGCAAAGATTCTTTTTACGGGCAACACAGCCCTGAGAAAATGCCTGTAAATTATGAGCTTTTGAACAAGTGGGAAGCTTGGAAAAGGATGGGCTGTTTGGCTTCAGAAATGGAATCTGCAGCGCTGTTTATCGTAGGTAGCTTTTTGAGAGTCAAGGTCGGTTCTGTATTTTTGGTTGTTGCAAACCAAGAAAGAGAAAAACTTGGGTTGGAAAATCCTGTTGTCCATGATACTGATATGGCAATTAAAACAGCTGTTGAAGCCTTAAAAATTCTTATTGAAAACGACAAAAATAAGGAGCAATAATGTTTAATAAAAAAATGCAGTATGTAATAAAAACATGTGCAAGCGACAATACCCAAGAACTTCAAAACCTGCTTAACGAAATGTCTATGAACAACTGGGAACTATACAGTATGCAAGAAGTTGAGGGCGAAGATGGCCAAATTCTTTGCAACTGCATTTTTATGCGAGAATCAGAAGCTTCTTCTAATGAGATTAATGCTGATACAATAAATATTTCTACTTTCAAAAGTCAGATGGAAAAGATGCTTTCTCCAGAGCAGTCTCCTTATGAAATTTGTCTAGACATTCAAAGTAAAATTCGAGAGCAAAAATTAAAAATTGCTAAAGTAAAAAAAGAACTTGACGGAGAAGCTCCTGCTTCTGTCAGCAGAAAAAAACTTAATGATAAGATTTCTGCAGGATTGAAAGAGCTTGAAGATTTGAAATTACAACTTGCAAAAGCAACATCCCCGGATGCTATGTATCCAAAATTGAAAGAAGAAAAGTTATCTATTCATTTGAGTGAAGAAATTTTGGGTTATATTGATCCTGACAGCGAAATTGAAGAGGAAGAACTTGTCGCAGAGACTGTTCGAACTCGTTTGAAGTTGACAGAAGAGTTGGGCTATGTAATTCCGAAAATAGTTTTTCAAGATGATGAAAATCTAAATCCTTACGAGTTTGCAATAAGAATTCGAGGAATTGATGTTTTTAAATCGATGGTTTATCCAAATTATTTGATGTTTTATGCGAATGATTTGCACTTGGATAAAAAGTTGAAAGATTCTATTTCTGCTGTGGATAAGATTACCGGTAAAAAAGTTATTTGGATTGAAAAAGACAAGACAAAAGATTTTTGGCAAAATGGGATTTCTGGTTCTGAATATATTGCACGTGCGTTAGAATTCTGCGCTGTTAAATATGTCGAAGATTTACTTGATTATGCAGAATTAGACAAATATATTGATATCGTTAGTAGAACAAATGAATTTTTGGTGACTAATATAATTCCTGATTTTATTTCGCTTTCGGATTTGAGATTTATTCTTACAAGTTTGATAAGAGAAGAAATTTCAATTAAAGACATTACAAATATTTTTGAAAAAATTAACGATTTTGCAGAAGATAGTACAAAAGCTGATTTGATTAAGAAAATCAGATTGACGCTCTCTCGTCAAATTTGCAAAAAATATGAAGATGAAAACGGTGTGATTACTGCATTTGAAATTTCAGAAAAAACACTTGATAAGTTGACTCCTAATTTTGATGAAGGAGATGACGCAATTATTAGAATAGATGCAGGTTTTGCGGAAAAATTAGCTGACAAAATTGTAAAACAGGCTCATCAATTGGAAATTGAAACTCCAAAATTATTTGTGCCATTGGAATTAAGGCACTTACTATTTACTCTTTTGAGCAATTATATGAATAATATAATTGTTTTGGCTAGAGAGGAAGTTGGTTGTAACGCACAAATTGAAATTTCAGCAGAAATTTAATTCATGATTTAGCAAAAAAATTTTTTTACGAGTTTTGGAAGTATTATCATGCATGTATTAGGGATAAATAATCAAATTTCATTTACTAGAAAGCCTCGTCCAAACGAAGAAGCAGGCTTGATGTCTACTTGCAATAAAGCATATGATGCAATAGGCGTAAAAGAACGTATTGCGATTACACATGGTTCTTGTTTCCCAGCGATTGGGAGAAATTCTTATGTTGGTAGTCCGTATGGGAAAGCATCAAGAGAGTACATAAAGTTTCTGTCGCTATATGGTTTTAATGGAAATCAGCTAGGTCCTGGTGGTGAATTAGAGTTTAAAAATGGAGAGATAAAACCATCTCCTTATAACTCTTCTGCGTTTGCGAAAAATAGATTGTTTATTGATTTAGAAGAATTGACTACGGAAAAGTACGGAAAAATATTATCTAAAAAAACTTATGAGGATGTTACCGAGCTTCCGAAAGTTGATGAAAAAGATTTTGATATAAGTGACTTTGAACAGGCGTCAAAGTCTTACGATAAAGCGCTTTCTGAAAGTTTTAAAAATTTTAAAGCAAATGTTGCTAAAGGTAAGCCGGAAGCCCTGGCTTTGAATAAAGAATATAACAACTTTTTGTCGAGAAATAATAGGCGATTGACTGATGAAGGCGTGTTTAAAGTGCTTGCAAAGCATTATAACACTGATAAAATCGATGAATGGCATAATGATTTGGATGAAAACCTTATTACTGGGCTGAAAGACGGTGATATTGATGCTATTGATAGATATAATACTATTAAAAAACTAAACAAAAACGAAATAGAACAACATAAGTTTGAACAATTTGTTGCTACAAAACAGATAAAAGAAAATAAAGCGTGGCGTGATAAGAGAG
The DNA here is from genome assembly GCA_900556295.1 of uncultured bacterium. GTDB lineage: Bacteria > Cyanobacteriota > Vampirovibrionia > Gastranaerophilales > Gastranaerophilaceae > Stercorousia. The sequence continues at coordinate 5,616 of USOK01000004.1, forward strand.
GTTTTAAGTATTTTAATGATCTGTTGGTTGGCTGTTCTCAAATGGATAGATGGCGTTATAAAGATGCATTTTTAGACGATTGGGAAATGGGCGCAAGGGAGTATAACGGAAAATCTCAAAGGTGGCATATTCCGGTTATTGATCCTAAAAAGATATTTAAAAATGATCAGTATGAACTGAGTTCTGGTGGAAAATTTTTGAAAGAAAAAATTAATTTTGCATTGGAATTTAATGAAAATATTAGAATAGACCATGCTATGGGTTTGATTGAACCCTATTTGCTTTCAAAACATGCTTCAAAAGACGAGTTTTCTAGTAATAATAACAAAGATTTGAATATTGAAAAATATTTGTCGCAATTAACTGATGCAAATGGCGAAGAGTATGACAAATATTGGGATTATCCAAAACTTCTTACAAAATTAATTCTTCCGATACTGAAGGAACACGGTATTAGCCCAGATATGCCTGTATGGGAAGATTTGTGTACTTATCCTGAACGTTTTGTCGAAATTTACGATAGACAACTTCATCTGCCAAAAATCATAAATCTTGACTGGACAAGAGCGCAAGAGGCGGTACAAACAGATCGAAAAGGGGATTGGTACTTAATTGGTTCGCATGATAATATTCCGGCGATGAATTATCCTGATAGAGAAGGAATGGCGAATGATGGTACAATTTTTAAGTATACTAAGGGTACACCGGCATGGAATATTGATTACTTGGCGGGGTATTTGAATATTGATGATGGCAGAGATAATATCGGAAAAATCCGTAATGAACTCAAAAATACATTGAATACTAATGACAGGGCATTGGTTAGGGCAAAATTTGCAGAACTTATGACTACTCCAAAATTCCAAATATCTTTTGCAGATATTCTCGGAATTACGGATGCAACGTACAATATGGGCGGAACTAATAGAAAAGAAAATTGGAAAGAAAGAATTTCTGCAGACTTTTTGGATAAGTATTACGAAAATCTTGCGAGTGAAAATCCGACTGCGTTAAATATTCCTGAATTGCTAAAACAAGCATTGCAGGCAAAAATAGACATGCGTGTAATGCAAAGTGATGACCGAGATAGAACTCGTGCGGAATTAAATAAAAAATATACTCCGTTGCTAAATGATTTGCAGAAATACGCAGATATTTTAAAAGAACCTGAAATCGATGTATAAAGTCATTTTTTAGTCGTATTCTATTAGTAGCAGCGAGTTAATGTCAATATTTAGAGCATTCGCAAGTTCCAAAATTTTGCCGAGTGACATGTTTATTTTCCCGGTTTCTATTCTTGCGATGTAAGTTAAGTGTATATTTAGTAAATCGGCGAACTCTTCTTGTGTTAAGCCTTTTTTAAGTCTGGCTACTTTTACGTTAAGCCCAAATTTTTCCTATTCATCTCTATGTATACCGGTTTCAATCCCCGGAACACATAGGAATGCCGGAACTACTCTTTGGATAAATGAAGCAAATGGAGATTTTTCAGCCATCAAGGATACTGCCATACCTATATCATCTACGTGTGGAGCGAAGTCTGTAGGTTCAATATCTCTTTTAACTTTTTTGTGGTAAACTTTCTCGTTTATAAAGTTGGAAACCTTATTCCCTGCAAATATTCCTGTCGCTAAAGAGGCGATTGTAACTATTGACATTGGAATTGCTCTTAGTGCGCCATTGAATATTTTTGATGACTTTCCTGTTTCTTTTATTTGAGGAATAAGTTTCATTATGCTTTTTGCATTCTTCTTATAAAGCTCAGAAGCAGACCAAACACAGCCGATTGGAACTAAAACATTTCCTAATAATTGGTTTACGGCTTCTTTGTATTTAGCTTTGCGATGTTTTTTGTCATCAAAAATTATTCCGCCTGCTAAACCGCCAGCAACAGATGCTGACGCAAGTTCAATGATTTGAGGTCCTTCCAAATCAATTAATTTTCTTTCAGGATGTTGTTTTGAATATAATCCAAAAATTGCCCAATCTTTAATTGGAGTTTTGGCAATTTTTGATGGGTTTAGTGAAAAACCTTGTCGTTTTGAAATATGCGCAAGAGCTGTCGCAACGCCTAATGCTGAAGTTGCAATAACACCTGTTTTTACTTTTTTATCCCTGTTTTTATTGAAATTTACCTGATTTATATTACTATTTACTGGAGCTATTGGCATATTGTCCACCTTTTATTCACATTTTAACAAAAACACTGAATATAAAACATTGTTATTTTTTAGAACAATCTTAACAAATCTTAAACACATTGTATGAGGGGATTTCTGTGTAACAAAATGTTAACGACATAAGATTTTAACGCAAAAATGAATATTCAGGGATATTAGATATTCAGGAAAAATTATTTTTATGGCAATACCGAATTTAAATATACAGATTAAACCAAATCAAACCCTAAAAGATTTTAGTTATAAACAAAAGTTTGTAAAAGGACTTGCAAGCCGTTCTATTGCGCCTGTAATTCTTTTAGAAGCTTTTGTTGAAGCTGGTAGAACTTACCAAGCATACCAAAGAGGCGGATTTACTGAAGCCAGAGAACGTTTGACTGAAGAAATGACGGGTGCATTTTGTTGGTTTGGAGCTGTCCCGGGGTTCAGTTGGCTTATTGATAAATATATTGGTAAAAAACTTTATAAATTACCCGAAACGGACTTTGACACAGGAAAAGATGCAGTTAGAGACCCGTTTAGAAACTATATGAAAAAGTTTAAAAATCAGCTTAAGTTTGATCCTAAAAAGGCGGAAAAAGTTATTGCTGGTTATAAATTTGGCAAGGTAATGGCAAGTATTTTGTTTGCAAACGCTCTTGTTGGCTTTGTCTTGCCAAAAACTAACCAAGCTATAACAAAACACATTTTGAAAAAACGACAGGCTGAAAAAACTGCTCAAAAACAAGATAATAACACTCAAAATACAAATGCACCACAATATACGATGGACAAATTTTTGAAACAAGACAAAAATGTTCCATTTGGGGCTGTGTCTCCGCAAACATTGATGTCATTGGCTTACAGTTTTGAAAACAATCCTAAATATGGATTAATTTCAACAGATGCCGGGGTTTGGGTTGGTAGAGGTGTTTCAGCTAGAAACAGCCATGAAAGAACCGAAGTTTTGTTTAGAGATATTTCTTCAAGCTATTTCTACATGTTCAATATGCCTGTAGTTGCTTATTTGTTGAACAAAATGCAAACCGGACAAGGAACAAGACTTGATCCAATCGCTACACAACAGGTTACCGATTTAATGCAGGATGTTTTGAAAGCTAACAATAATAAAATGTCTGTAGATGATTTCAGAACAGCAATGCTTGGAAACTCTGATAATGCAGCTTTCATGACCCCAAAAGTTAAACAAGCTATAAGAGAAGGCAATGGCGTTGTTGAGTTAAGTAAATTTACAGAATTGCTTGCGGATGTGAAAGCTAAATATCCTCAAGTTGATGTTGAAAAATTGAAAAAGACAGCAAAAGGTATGTCTGAACTTCAACCAAAACTTGATGGCAAAGCGATTATTACAGACAAACAAATTGAAAATATATTTACTGATGGCGCAGTGAATATTCCAGATTTCTTGAAAAATGTATTCAGATGTTCAACTTCTGATCAAAACTTGTTTACAGGTAAAATTTCTGAACCTGTATTTGATCAAGATTTGAGATTTATTCACAAAGATACTTTCATCAAAAAACAGCATGAAATGGAATCCTACATTAAATCAGTTATTAAAAAAGCTAAAAATGGTGAAATAACAAAAGAACTTCTTGAAAAAGCACGCAAAGAAAACTTTGGTAAAAATGCTCTCAACTGGGGAATTGGTTTTGCAATTTCCGCAGCTTTCTTGTCGACATTTATTCCAAAAATTCAGTACTGGATTACAAGAAAAGCTACCGGCTCAAATGCATTCCCTGGAACTGCCGAGTATGCTGATGAAAAGAAGTAGTATTTCAATCTGAATTTTGTGGCTTCTAATTTTAACATCTTTTTAATATTTCTTGCGTAAAAATTACTTGTAAATATACTTTGAGCATGCAATAATTTAATTATTGAAAGGCTAGTCATGTCAAATATTTTAGTATATTTACTCGATGGAAAAATTTATATTAATTTAACCAACAGATGCACAAATGACTGTATTTTTTGCCTTAGAAAAGACAAAGACGATGTTGTCGGTCAAACTTTGTGGTTGGACGATGAGAATTCAACTGCCGACGATGTTATAAAACAGTTTGAATTGAAACGAAATGAATTGCTTACAACTCACAATTTACCATTCACAGAAGCTATTTTCTGTGGGTATGGTGAGCCAATGTTGAAGTTTGACATTTTGAAACAAGTTGCAAAATATATTAAAGACAAATACCCCAAAGCTAAGGTAAGAGTGAATACTAACGGACATGCTAATTATGTGTATAAAAAGAATGTTGTACCGGAATGCAAGGGACTTATTGATGAGTTTTCAGTAAGTTTGAACGGCTCAACAAAAGAAGAATATGACGAACTTTCACAACCAAAGTTTGCAGAAGCTTATGATGAAGTTAAAAAATTTATAAGAGCTTGCTCTGACGAGGGAATTTTGGTTGTTGCAAGTGTTGTTGAAGGGTATAAAGGTAGACATTTAAATTTGTCAAAATGCGAGGAAATTGCAAATGGTTTAGGCGCAAAGTTCCGTGTGAGAGAGTGGATTAAAAACGGGTACTAAAATAAATTAAGGAGTAAATTATGCAAGTACAAGCTATCTCAAATCAAAATTTTCAAGGGTCTGTTGCTTTCTCAAAAAATGTTAATCCAAAATTAATTGGTTATTTGTCAGAAGTTTCTGAAAAGGCGGGAATTGCTTCTAAAAAATATGATTTGCAGTTCAAAAACATTGATAACGAACGTTTTTTGTCTATTGAGGCGATTAATCAGGCAGATGTCTCTAAAAAATATACAGTGCTGGTGCATAAGTTTTTACAGAAAAAAGATATTCTATGTTCAGCAATAAAAGATGCGATGAATAATTTTGAAAAGTCGCAATCTTTACCACAAAAGAATTTAAACAAAGTAATCTAAAATATGGTTTAAAACTAAAAGAAAGGAAAAAACATGAACATTTTAGACAAAATCATGAAACCAAAATCAATTGCGGTTATTGGTGCGTCAACAAAAGAACACACTATCGGTTCTGATATCATGAAAAGATTGCAGGAATACAATTTCAACGGAAAAATTTATCCTGTAAACCCAAAAGGTGGAGTTATTGAAGGACTTCAAGCATACACTTCTGTTTTGGAAGTTCCAGGTGAAGTAGACTTAGCTATCATCGTTGTTAATGCTAAATTTGTATTATCAACAATTGATCAATGTCACGAAAAAGGTATCAAAGGTCTTTGTATCATCACTGCCGGCTTCAAAGAAACAGGTAAAGAAGGTGCTGAAGTTGAAAAACAATTAGTAGAAAAAATTAAAGAATACGGCATGAGATGTGTTGGTCCTAACTGCTTAGGTGTTGTAAACACTCACCCTGACGTTAGAATGGATGGTTGCTTTGCAGAATCTCTTCCTGAACGTGGAAACATCGGTTTCGTATCTCAATCAGGTGCATTAGGTGGCGGTATTTTGAACATTTTGAAAGACCTTAACCTAGGTTTTGCACAATTCATTTCAATCGGTAACCAAGCTGATGTAAACGCAGAAACAGCTCTTGAATACTGGGAAAATGATGAAGATGTTAAACAAATTTTGTTATACATGGAATCAATTCAAGATCCTGCTAATTTCAGAAAATTAGCTACAAGAATTACAAAGAAAAAACCTATCTTGGCTTTGAAATCTGGAAGATCTGCTGCTGGTGCTTCTGCTGCATCATCACACACAGGTTCATTGGCTGGTGCTGATAAAGCTGCAGCTGCATTGTTGCACCAATCAGGCATTATCAGAGAATTTTCTTTGAAAAACTTGTTTGCAACTGCAAAAGTATTCTCAACTTGCCCTATTCCAAAAGGTGACAGAGTTGCTATTATCACAAACTCAGGTGGCCCTGGTATCATGGCGACAGATGCTGTTTGTGAATACGGTATGCAAATGGCAAAATTAACAGATGCTACAAAAGACAAATTAAGAAGCTTCTTACCATCTGCTGCATCAGTTAAAAACCCTGTTGATATGATTGCTTCTGCTCCAATCGAACACTACAAGCAAACATTAGAAACAGTTATCGCTGACGAAAACGTTGATATGATTATTACAATCTATCTTCCATTCTTAGGCTTGAAAGATATTGATGTTGCAAAAGCATTGATGGAAATTAAAGCTGAACACCCTGAAAAACCTGTTATCGGTGTATTCATGACCAAGAGCGAATTCTTTACAAAACTTTCTGACATGGAAGTTAACATGCCATTCTTTATGTATGCAGAAGAAGCTGCTGACGGCTTGAACAGATTGAACGAACAAAGACTTTGGATTGAAAAACCAGAAGGAAAAGTTCCTTGCTATTCAGATGTTGACAAAGCAAAAGTTGACAGCATTATCAAAAATGCATTGAAAGAAAACAGAGCTCAATTGACAACTCTTGAATCAATCGATGTATTGCAAGCATACGGAATCAGAGCTTGTAAATATGGCTTGGCAACAAACGAAGAAGAAGTTGTTAGCCTAGGTAACTCAATCGGCTACCCTGTTGTTATGAAAATGACTTCAAAAACAACATCTCACAAAACAGATGTTGGCGGTGTTGTTGTAAACATCAAATCAGAAGAACAATTGAGAAAAGAATACAAAGGACTTCTTGAAAGATTGGAAGCAAAAGGCTTGTTAGAAGGTCTTGAAGGCGTAATTATTCAAGAAATGGTAAAAGGTTCTCGTGAAATGGTTTGCGGTATCGCAACAGATCCTCAATACGGTCCTATGATGATGTTCGGTTTAGGCGGTGTATTCGTAGAAGTTATGAAAGACGTAACTTTCAGAATTGCTCCGTTGACTGATACAGACGCTATGGATATGATTAAATCAGTTAAGGCTTACAAACTTCTTGAAGGCGCAAGAGGAACAAAACCTGCTCAAATCGATCAAATCCAAGAAACATTGTTGAGATTATCTCAATTAGTAAACGACTACAAATTCATCGATGAATTAGATATTAACCCATTGTTAATTTCTGAAACAACAGGTGAAGGAATTGCCGTTGATGGTCGTATTAAAGTTAGATTAGAAGAAGCAAAAAAAGCTCTAGCTTGCAATTGTGAAGCTTGCTCTTGCTGCTAATCAAATTTGATTTTGATAGATTAATTAAAACCGATATCTTCAAATGAGGGTATCGGTTTTTTTTATTGTTGTGTTTATCCCATGAATTCATGGACATGCGTGCATGGGGGCTTAATCGTGGACTTTTCAAATTTGAAATATCAGTTATACTAAAAATGTGGTTAAGGTTCACGCCCTCAGATGGCAAAACCGTTTATCACTCAAGGAGATTGCAGTATGGGATATATTCATTGCTGTGGGGCTTTGCATAAGACTAGGACTTTTCGTCTTGTTCCGCAGGAAAACTTTTTGTTGTGCGAGCTGGATTTTCTCTCAAAATGTCCGGTATGTGGGCATACGGTTGTACAGCTTACGAGAATTGATGAGGCGGATAATATTTCTGTCGTGAGAAAAATTAATAAAAAAGCAAGAATATTTTTTGAAAAACTGAAAGATTCTGTGCTATATGAAATTCGTCCGACTAAATATAATGTTGCAAAATATGGACGATTTTATTTGAATTATAACGAGTTCGGGGTCAAGAAAAGATGTTATTCAAATCTTAGAACATTAAAAATTGGACTTGCTGAAAATAAATTTTTGAAAACTAATCCTTAAATTATCTTACTCTCTGGGGCGGTTTTCCCGCTCTAATTTTTTTAGTGGAAATATTATGAATGAATTAAAATTAGTTTTTTATATGCTTAGTATAACGAAGGAATAAAGGAATTAAGAATATGAAACTCTCTCCAAGAGAAGTAGAAGTAATAACTTTGGTAGCGCTTGGTTATTCTGATAAAGAAATTGGAGTAACCTTAAAAATAACTTATGGAACGGTAAGAAATCATATTGATAAAGTTATTTTGAAATTACAGGCACAAAATAGAACACATGCAGTAATGATTTACAAGTTTATAAATAGAGATTGGTTAGAGGAGTATTATGAAGAGAATAATCATACACTGGACAGCAGGAACGTATTATCCAACTGATTATGAAAAAGAGCATTATCACTTTTTAATTGACAAGGATGGTAATATTCATAACGGTATATTTAGACCTGAAGCTAATGAAATTTGTCGTACTGGGAAATATGCGCAGCATACAGGTGGTGGAAATACTGGTAGTATAGGTGTTGCTATTTGTGGGATGGCAGGGTTTCGGAGTCCAAAATTAGTGGGGAAATATCCGTTTTTGCAAAAGCAGTTTGAAAGGACTATGGAGTTTTGTGCTGAACTTTGTACAAAATATAAAATTGAAACTACTCCGCAAACAGTATTGACGCATTATGAATTTGGACTTCAACATCCACAAACAACTTCTGCCGGAAAGATTGATATCGCTTATATTCCACCTTATCCGTGGGTAAAGAAAGAGGATGTCGGAAGTTTCATTAGAGCAAAAGTAAAGTGGTACGAATTGAAAAAATATGGGGGATAAAATGGAAACGGATTATTATAATTTGGCTGGTGGGATTAATCAGGCATTGACGAAAACAGAGCTAGGGCTTGATACAAAAAAGATTTATTGGGCAGATGCTGAAAATGTCGAAATTTTACAAAATAGAGGAATTGTTAAACAAAAAGGTAATAGTTTATTTTTAGATATTGGGGAAGAAATTACTGGGCTCGCAGAAATGTCATCTTATGATGTTTCTAAACTAGTGGTTACAACTGAGTCTGGAAAGATTTATATATATGATGAGCAACATTCACTAAAAACATTGTTAGAAAAAACTTTAGCGGGCAAAAAACCAAGATTTTTGAATTTTTTAAATGGAATTTTGGTAATAACTGAAGCAGATGGATTGTTCTATATAAAAAACAATTCGACTTACGATGTTGTAGAGTGTGAACTAAAAGATTTGGCAGGAGAAACTTTGACAGATGGCGTTATGGCTGTGTATCGTGGTAGGGTTTGGGTGGCAAAAGGTGCAATAGTTTACTATTCAGCACTTGGAAGTTATACAGATTTTGCAACTGAAAATGATGCCGGTTATATAAATGAATTTTATACTGATACGGGAGCAATTACTGCATTGAAACCATATAAAGATTATCTTGCAATTTATAAAAAAGATAGTGTATACCTTTTGTCAGGTACTAATCCGGATGAATTTGCTATAACTTTGTTTGCGAATAAAGGAGCAGTAGGTGCGAATTCAATTCTTAATATTGAAAACAAACAGTATTTTTTGAGTAATGGGATTTTTGCCTTGGAACAAGTTGGCGAATTAAATCAAATTCAGTTGGGAAGTGAGATTTCTCAAAAAATAAAAGAGGAATTTTGTTCATTTGAAAAACTAGAAAATACACTTGCATTGCACTATGAAGATAAAAGTCAAATTTGGTATTTCTTCCCTTATGTCGGAGATAATTATTTTCATACAATATGGATTAATGATTATGTAAATAAAGCTTGGTTTAAAAGAAAACTTCCGCAAGACATTGTTACAGCTTGTGTTTTTGGAGGTAAAGTCTTTACAGCAGATAAAAATGGAAAAATTTATAAGGAAGACTTTGGGAGTACATTTGCAGGAAATCCAATAAATTTTCTATGGAAATCTCCATTTTTAGCTATTACAAATCCTCATCATAGGAAAATGGTTGATGAATTTTATTTTCTTTTAGATACGGAATACGATAATGATTTCAATTTTTCTGTTTATAAAGACTATGACAGTGAGCTCGCAGATGATATTGAACGTATTTATTCCGTTTATCAAGAACATTTGATATGGGCGGGAGAGAATACCTCAGATGGATTGCCTTGTCATTGGGCAAAAGATAATGAATTAATTCCTGTTTGGCCGATAAATAAAGAAACATTAGAAAAGGCAGAAATCTCGGAAGCAAATTATTCAGTTCAGCTATGTGTTGAAGGTACAGAGCGCACACATTCTTGTGCCATTATTGGGCTACAGTTCAGAGATATTTATATAGATGATTAGAGCACCATTCATTTTTTATACAAACTAAAGCAATGAAACAAAAAAAGAAAGGAAAAATTATGTCAGAAACTACTAACTCTTACTCAGCGTTCATTCCAGAAATTTGGAGTCAAAAATTGAACAATATGTTGGAAAAAGATTGCGTTATGCTCCAATGTGTTAACAGAAATTGGGAAGGCGAAATTAAAAATCAGGGTGACAAAGTAAAAATCATTACGCCGGCAGAAGTTACGATTTCGACTCTAGGTTCTGAAAATATTACATATAGTGAACTTGAACCTACTTCTCAAGAATTGGTTATTGATCAAAAGAAATTCTTTGCATTCAAAATTAATGATGTTGCACAAGTTCAAGCAAATACTGATATTATGGAAGCACATCTTAAAAATGCAAGAAAGGCGATTGAAGAAGTTCAAGATGCATATTTGTTGTCACAGCATGCAAATGTTGATTCTGCAAATATTGTAGGAACTGATGAAACTCCGATTACACTTGATAAAACAACTATTTATTCACAGTTTGTAAAACTAGCTTTGTGTTTGAAAAATTCTGATGCCGTGACTGCAGGTTCGCGTCCTTGGGTTGTGATTAATCCTACTGTAGAATCTTATTTGTTACAAAGTTCTGAATTTATTGGCGCACACAATGTCGCAGATGAAACTCTCAGAGAAGGTGCAATCGGTAGAATTGCAGGCATGGATGTACTTGTGAGCACCAATTTGGATGCTGTTTCAGGTAAATATTATGTTTTGGCAGGTACTAATGAGGCGATTACGTTTGCTTCTCAATTAGCAAAGATTGAAAGCTTGAGAGATAAAGACAGTTTCTCTGATTTAGTTAGAGGTTTGTATTTGTATGGAGCTAAAACTGTTCAGCCGAAAGCTTTGGCTAAAATGGTTGTAAAAGCTGTATAGTAAAATGTTTTAGATTAAAAAAGGAATAAATTATGCTGAAAAATTTTGATAATGAAAATATTTCATCTCTTGCCGATAATCAAGGTCAATTGTTGGATAAACAGCCGAATGTTTCAGAAAGAGAAAAATATAAACAAATGGCTGTAAAAGATATAAACACTATTCAAAACCTTGTGCAATCAGGAGTTATGACTCAAGAACAAGGACAAAATTTAATGAATTTTGTAACTCAAAAGGCGTTTGAGAAGTACACAACAGTCAACGCTCCACAACAAAGTACACAAATTGATAAAATGGTTGGGCAGACGGCGCAAAACACTGTAATGCCTGAGTTTTTTAACCAAAATGGCCGAATTGATGTTTATGATTATTTGAAAAATTCTGCACTTGATTTTGATGGAGATGAACTCTCTAAAATATCTTCGCTAGTAGAAAAGATTGAAAACAATGCTGTTCAAAGATATTTGGAGAAACAGAAACACGAAAAGGCATTGAATAATGAAAATGAATCCGCAAAACTGCGTTTGAGGGCAAATGCCCAAAACAACACATCTGACGGAATAAAAAATTTGGTCTTTACTCGTGAACAAATCGGCAAAATGAGTGGTGCAGAATTTGCTAGAAATGAAAAAACAATTATGGATCAATTGAGAAAAGGTCTTATAAAATAGCAAATTCAAATCTTTTGTGAGGGAATGGATTTATATAATCCGTTCCCTCTTGAAAGAAAAAGAAAGGAACTTATGAACTATCTTGAACTTATAAATAAATGTTTGGTTGAGTTGAATTATAAACAAGTTAATGCGTTTTCGGAATTGATAAAAAATGACCATAAAAAGCTGAAAAATATTATCAATATAATAAATTCAGAAATCTGCCTGTCAGATAAATGGAATTTTTTATTAAGAAAACAGGTGCTCAATTTGAAAAAATTTTCTGGAGAGCTTGAAAATATTATTGACGGAAGAATTGAAACAGTAATTATTGATGGAGTGAAATTTGATTTTTATGCAGACTTTGAAAAGTTTTTTGTTAACTCTCAACCTCAAAATACGTATAGCTTGTTTAATGATAAAATTCTTTTACCTTTTTATAACCAAAATAAAAATGTAGAAATTCTGTACTACACAAAAAATTGTGCAAAAAATTCATTGGGCGAAGAAAAACTTTCACTTGATAATGCGGAAGATGTCTCGTTAATTCCGGAACCTTTTGTGGAGCCATTGATTGTGTATGGTGCGTGTATGCGTTTGAAGGGAAATCCTCAGCATGTTCGATTTAATTATTGGTATAGCATGTATAAAGATGCGTTAGCTAATTTGAGAGCTAAAGCTTCCGGTACGGTGGACGAAACCCCGATGATAAAACTTAGTCGAAATTAGAACGATACACTGAGTGGGCTACGTGCGTAAACTCAACATCAACCCTTGAGGGATGACCGAATGTCTTTCCAATGGGGAGAAGTGGACTTCGTCCACAAAAAAAACAGGAAGTTTAAAAATTCATTTTCCCCTCCTGTTAAGATTTACACTAGCCGAAATATAAATAGCATGACTATTATACAATTTTTTTTGATAAATATCAAATAATACTAAAAAATGTAACAAAAAGTACATAATTCAACTCGGATAAATAATGATGAAACAATTGACAAAACAACAAAAAATATTTGTAACAGAGTATATAAAAAGCCTTGACGGTAAGCATTCTGCCAGTCTCGCCGGTTATAAATCCAAAAACTTGGATGAGGTTTCGGCGGGTCTTTTGGCTAGCGAGGCAATTATAAAAGAAATAAAGAAACAGTTAAAAGAGCAAATTGAGTCATTGAGAATAAACAAGGGATATGTAATCCATAAATTATTGCAAATTGCCGAATTTTCACTTGAGGAAGAGGATATATTGGACAAAGATGGTGGTTATACAGGCAAAAAGAAATTGCGGGATACTTCTGCAGGATTGAAAGCTTTAGAAAGTTTGTGTAAATACCTTGGTTTTAGTGCAAAGCAGGAAGAAGAAAGCGGAATATCTCCGCAAATTATAACTATCTCTAACCTTGATGACAAAAAGATTTAGTATAGAAGGAGAAAAATATGAAAAACAATGAAGCAGAAGCATTGCTATTGAGTAATGCTTCTTTAGATGATTTGATAAAGATGAAAATAGAGAAAGAATTTATGGCGGATTTGAAAAAATCGAAAGAGAAAGTTCCTGTAAAAGTTTATACAGATATAAAACTTTTGTCAAAAGATGAGATTTTTTCAAAAAAGGCAACTTATCGTTGCTTTAACCGTGATACAGGATGTGAAACTTTTATTAACGGAGTTCAGGCAGAAGCATTGATTGGATTGCAAAATAACGTTAGAGAAAAGATGTTGAAAGGAGATCTTAATGCATTTACTGCAGATAACGTCTATATTAAGTTTGAAAAGGCGGAATTTTAGATGATTAGGTTTGTTAGTCCTTTGGAAAAACCTGCTTATTTTGAGCAGATTCTAGTTTTGTATAGAAAATATTCAAAATTTTTGGAAGATGATTTTGCATCTGACAAAATTGTCCAGAGAAAATATCTTGAAAATTTGATAATTAGAACAAATCCTTATTTTTGGGCAATAACGGAAGACGATGTTGTCAGTGGATTTGTGTATTTGGACAATTTGATTGGAAATGATAAAAAGTTGCACAGTGCGGAGCTGACAACTTGTTTTGATAAACGTTTTTGGGGAAATTATACAAAGATGTGCGCTTGTTTATTTTTCAACCATGTTTTTAAAAAATATGAGTTTGAAAAAATTAAAGCGCTTGTGTATCCTGAAAATTTTAGGGTTAAAAATTTGTTGCGCTTTGCAGGATTTGAAAAAGAGGCACTGTTGAAGAAAGAAACTCTGCGAGGTGGGAAATTGCAGGATATTGAGGTGTATTCAATATTTAAAGAAAGGATATGATTATGCATATAGAAACAGATGATTTGGTGCAAAAACTTAGTGAAAACGACGAAAAGTTTTTGGTAGCAAGTATTACTGAAAAATTTGATAGATTTAATTTTGAGCGAAGTTCGCAACTTACGGATATAAAATTAGTCAGGGATGCGATTTATAATTCAGATATTCCTAAATTGAATGGCTGGGATAACAAAGTTGAGTTACCTGATATTTATGAACTTGCGCAGACTTTGAAATCTCATATAAGTGAAAACCTATATTCGCATCCGGATGCGATGTTTGATGTTTCTGGAACAACTCCACAGACTCAAAGTTTTGCCAATAGCCAAAAAGCGATGCTTGTAAATACTTTTGAACAAATGAATCTTGAAAATGAGATGGAGAAAATTATTGATGGAATTATTGAGACTGGGGAAAGTACGCTTTTTGTTGGATGGGAAACTAAAGTGAAATCTGTAAGAAGGGCACAGACGTTTGAAGAACAGCTGCTTTCAGGAGATA
>USOK01000005.1 GCA_900556295.1 uncultured bacterium
GCTGTAATGGAGGCTTGCGGAAGTGTTTTGACTAACAAATATGCAGAAGGCAAACCGCACAAACGTTTTTATAACGGTTGTGAACATGTTGATGTAATTGAAGAGATTGCGCAAAAAAGAGCATGCGAGCTTTTCCACATGGATCATGCCAATGTTCAACCACATAGTGGAGCTCAGGCAAATATGGCAGTGTTTATGGCAGTTTTAAAACCGGGAGACAAAGTTTTGGGTATGGATTTGTCAAACGGTGGTCACCTTTCTCACGGATCTCCGGTAAACTTTTCAGGTATGTATTTTGATGTAAAAAGTTACGGCGTTGATGAAAATGGTAATATTGATTATGAAAATGTTCGTCAGATGGCGCATGAACATAAGCCAAAACTTATTATTTGTGGAGCAAGTAACTATTCAAAAATCATTGATTTTGAAAAGTTTAGAGAGATTGCTGATGAAGTTGGTGCATATTTACTTGCAGATATAGCACATATTGCAGGGCTTGTTGCAACCGGATTACACCCGTCACCTGCAGGGCATGCTCACTTTGTTACAACAACAACTCACAAATCTCTAAGAGGCCCTCGTGGTGGAATTACTATGTGTGATGAAGAATTCGCACAAATTATTGACAAAGCAGTATTTCCTGGAATGCAAGGCGGACCTTTGGAACATATTGTTGCAGGTAAAGCAGTTGCATTGTTAGAGGCATCTAAACCTGAATTTAAGACTTATGCAGAACAAATTTTGAAAAATGCAAAAGCATTAGCACAAGGTTTGATGGATGAAGGCATGGATATTGTGGGTGGAATGACAGAAAATCACCTTATGACTCTTGATTTACGCAAGACTGGTAAAACCGGTAAAGATATGGCGAATGTTTTGGAACGAGTAGGAATTACGGCTAACAAAAACACTGTTCCGAATGACCCGCAGAGCCCTTTTGTAACAAGCGGAATTAGATTAGGCGTTCCTGCTGTTACAACAAGAGGGTTTAAAGAAGAAGATATGAAGGAAGTTGCAAAAATTATTGCATCTGCAATATTTTCGTCAGATAATGAACAAGGATTGCAAAGCCTAAGAGAACGTTCTTTGAAACTTTGCAAGAAATATCCGATATACAAGTAGTGAATAGTGAGAAGTGAAACGTGAAAAGTCATATAATTCACTTCGTTCAAAAATATATTTTGATGCGTAGCATCAGTAACGGTCTTTTCACTTTTCACTAAATCAAAGGAACAATCATGCTAATAAAACTTACACATGCACATATATTAGGAACAGTAATTGCGTACTTAATTGGAGTATGCTTGGTTCCGATGGTTATCAGCTTTTCTAAAAAAGAAGGTTTGGTCGATATGCCGAACGCTAGAAAAATTCATACACATCCGATTTCGAGAATTGGTGGTGTTGCAATTTGGACAAGCACAATGTTAACATTCTTATGTCTTGTGTTTATGAGCTATTATCCATCAGGCAATTTGTTGTCAGGTATTTTGCTTGGCGGTTCTTTAATGTTTTTACTCGGACTTGTTGATGATGTTTATAACTTAGATGCTAAATTTAAGCTATTTTTACAGGTTTCAATTGCGACTCTTGTATATCTTTTAGGCATTCAAATCAATAATGTTCCGTTTATAGGTGATATCGGATTGTTTTCATATCCGATTACAATGTTGTGGATTGTCGGAATTTCAAATGCGTTAAATTTTATTGATGGTGTAGATGGACTTGCAGGTTCTGTTGTTACAGTTAATGCTGTAACACTTGCTATTATTGCTGTTGCAATGACTCCTCCAAATCCGATTAGTGCATTGATTGGGTTTATTTTAGCCGGTTCAATGCTTGCGTTTTTGACTTACAACTTTAACCCTGCAAAAATCTTTATGGGTGACAGTGGAGCTTTGTTCTCTGGATTTTTGTTGGCAACAATTTCTATTACTGGGGTAATGAAAGCGGCAACTTTGGCAATTTTGTTACCGTTTTTGGTTTTGGCTGTTCCAATTATGGATATTACTTTTTCTTCATTAAGAAGAATTGCGAAAGGGAAATCCCCATTTGTTGCAGATGCTGAACATATCCATCACAAATTGTTACACGCCGGTTTTTCTCAAAAGAAGACAGTAATGATTTTGACATCAGTTGCCATTATTGCGGGAGCTTTGGCTTCATTGTTTATGGGAGCTGAAACAATTATACATTATTTTATTTGTATTGTTGTGCTCGTTGTAATAATGTTACTTTTAAATGTTATTAAAGCCTTGACAAAAAGATAATTATGAGTTATAATCCCAGTGGATTTAATTACTCAGTTTTGAGCCATGTCGTTTTCACGAGGTAGAAGTTCAGAATATTTAAGTGTAAATCTACTGAATATCTAGAAAGTTAAGTTCTTTAGAACTTAACCTAAAGGTAGTGTATTGTATTAGTTAAGTAAGGATTTATTAGCTATGACAGTAAGTGCAGTAGGGCAAACGGACAATTCTAAATTATTTACTATAGTTCAAACAACAACAGCTGGCGCAGTTGCAGGGTATGCTTCAAAGTATATTCTTCCTGTTACTAAACAGGAGAATAATATTAATAAGCGTGCAATGCTTAATTATTGCCGTAAGATTACGAATAAGGCAAAAGTTGCTGATTTTAACTCATTAGGTGACAAAAAATCTGCGGCACAGGATGCTTTTATTAAAATGGCTGAATCAAAGGATAAACAAGCTTTTTCATCGGATGCTATTAAAAACACTGTTAAGAATTTAGGCGGTGAAGATGTAGTTTCTGGAAAAGAATTTCGCAGTATTATCAGAGAAGTTAACTCAGTATCAAAAAATTTGGCAAAACAGTTTGCCGTATCTTATAATTTTATGTTGAAGAAAATCAGACCTGCGGCGCCTTTTATATTTGTTGGTGCTGGTACAGGTTTCTTTGCAGGATTTGCGCATAACGTTTTTAAATCAGACGTTAACGCATAATTTTTATATTTTTTCACCAAAAAATATAAAGTCGGATGAATATCCGGCTATTTTTTTATTCTTTGTTAATGTTTTATATACCCTTAATTAATTCATTGATATCTACGTCAAGGACTTTTGCAATATCTATAACTTTTAAAATAGTTGGATTTTGTTTAGCTGTTTCTATAAAACTAATTGCGGTGCGAGATACATCAATGAGTTCTGCAAGTTCTTCTTGTGATATTCCTTTTTTCATTCTTGCAAATTTTATATTTAATGCCAATGTTTTTAATCTGTTGTCCATAGGTATATTCTATAGACTTGACATTTATTAGACTATAAAATATACTTAACTTATGATAAATATATTGAACAAAAATAATATAAATTTATCAAATTATAGGTTTGGTTTTACACTTGCAGAGGTTTTGATTACATTAGGGGTAATAGGGGTTGTTGCTGCTTTGACTATGCCGATGGTTATAGATAGATATAATGAAGTTGCAACTGTTTCAAAGGTTAAGAAAATTTATTCGACGCTTGGAAATGCTATGAGTCTGGCAGTTAGTGAAAATGGGACAGTTGATACTTGGTTTGTTGAGACAGCCGGTGCTTGGGTCGCTTCTCAAAAAAATACGCAAGGAATTGCATCTAATATAGTTCCGCAGTTGAAGGTTTTGAAAGATTGCGGTTTTGAAAAAAATTGTATGATGGTCGTTGATTTTAAGTTTTTAAACGGTTCAAAATGGGGGACATATACGAATTATCGTGATAAATATTTTTATAAAGTTATACTCAATGACGGTAGTGTAGTTATTATTAAAGCCCAGGGTGACAAATGTAATTTGACGGACGGCGGGTATAGTAATACTTGCGGGTATATTTTGTATGATGTTAATGGGGAAAAGGCTCCAAATACTTTTGGGAAAGATGTATTTTCTTTTTTGATTATGAAAGATTCTATTAAGCCGAATAAACTTGATAATTGTAAAAAATCTTCTACAGAGCGTCAATGTACAGGTGCTGCTGCGCATATTATTTTGAATGGAAATATGAATTACTTACATTAATTGTTGCTTAGTATTTTGCTTATTTGTTTGTTCTTGTGTTATAATTCTTTTTGTATCAGTAAGGATAAGGGGTAGAAATGAGAAAACCGAATATTGCAATTTTAGGTGCAACAGGTGTTGTAGGTAGAGAAATCACAAAGATTATTGACGAATTAAAAATAGATTTCAACGAAATCAAGTTTTTATCAAGTGCAAAATCAGCAGGAACTAAACTTGAATTTCAAGGCAAAACCTACACCGTAGAAGAAGCAACGCCCGAAAGTTTTGATGGGGTGAATATTGTACTGGCATCAGCAGGCGGTTCTACATCTCAAAAGTTTGCTCCGGAAATCGTGAAGCGTGGGGGAGTCTTAATTGACAATTCATCAGCTTTTAGAATGGAAAAAGATGTTCCTTTGGTTATTGCTTATGTAAACGATGAAGATTTGCGCAAGCACAAAGGAATTATTGCAAATCCAAACTGCTCAACATCTCAATTGATGTTGGTTTTGAAACCTTTATTGGATAAAAATCCGATTAAAAGATTAATTGTTTCAACTTATCAAGCTGTATCTGGAGCGGGTTTGGCAGCAATTAATGAATTGACAGAAAATACAAAAGCGAGACTTGAAGGTAAAGAGTTTGAAAACAAAAAATTTGCAAAACCGATTGCTTTCAATGTAATTCCACAAATTGACGTTTTCTGTGAAAACGGCTACACGAAAGAAGAAATGAAAGTTGTAAATGAAACAAAGAAAATTCTTCATTTGCCGGAAGATTTACCAATATCTTGTACAGCAGCTCGTGTTCCTGTATATAATGGACACTCTGAGGCTGTTGATATCGAGTTTGAAAATGAAATTACCCCTGATGAAGTTAGAAAAATCTTGAAAAATTCATTCGGTTTGAAAGTCATCGACAATCCTGAAAATATGGAATATCCGACAACTCGAGATGCTTCAGGAGTTGATCCGGTCTTTGTCGGACGAATTAGAAAAAATTTGGCGTTTAAAAATGGAATTTCATTGTGGTGCGTCGCCGATAACTTAAGAATTGGCGCAGCATTGAATACTGTTCGAATATGCCAAAAAGTCATAGAAATGGAGCTATACTAATCGTAGCCCTACCCCAAGAAAGAAGACGATATGAATATTAGTAAATTAACAATTACCTCAATTTTTTCTCAATATGAGAAAAATGATATTATGAAAATTATAGAACCAAGCACTCAGAGAGCTGCAGATTTGATAAATGAAAGATTGTATGCAAGAGACGGTTTTTATTTAGGCGATGGGCTTCCACGTTTTATGTCAAATGTAGTTCCTCCGAATAAAATACTAAAAGATGAATTTATTCCAACCGTTGATAATTATAAAAATCCGATTGGAACTTTTCTTGCAAAAATGAGCAAAAAGCTTGGACCATTTTTGAATAAATAAGTTTGAGCCGAGTATTAATTATTACTTTTTGTTAATATAATAAAACTTTTTAATAGGTTTAGGGTATAATTTAGGCATATTAGAGGGGATATTTTTATGGGACAGCTCTTGCAAAGAGAAAATGTAGCGGATTTCGTAAAAAAACTGCATCAAAGTGGAAAGACTGTAGTAGTAACAAATGGCTGTTTTGATATTTTACATGTTGGACATGTGAGATATTTGCAACAGACAAAGTCATTTGCGGATTATTCGATGGTTCTTTTGAACTCCGATAAATCAGTTAGAAGCATAAAAGGTCCTACACGGCCTATAAATAATGAATTGGATAGAGCTGAAGTATTATGTGCATTGTCTTGTGTAGACTATGTGGTATTATTTGATGAAGACAGTCCTAGAAATCTTTTAGATGAAATAAAACCTGATGTTTATACAAAAGGTGCAGATTACACAATGGAAACCTTGCCGGAAGCAGATATTATGCGAAAAAACGGCACACGAGTAGAGTTTATAAAGTTTGTAGAAGGGAAATCGACGACGAATGTCATTAAGAAAGTGAGTGGTGAATAGTGAGTAGTGAGAGGTTCAAATCAGAGTAAGTTATGAAGCATCAAGATTTAGAAGTTTGGAATAAAGCAATCAAACTTGTAACAGATATTTATATAATTACTAAAAATTATCCTAAAGATGAAATTTATGCACTTACAAGCCAAATGAGACGATGTGCTGTATCTATTCCGTCTAATATAGCGGAAGGCTGTGCTAGATTTTCGGATAAAGAAACTCTTAAATTTTTAAGTATTGCAATGGGTTCAATATCTGAATTAGAAACCCAAATTATTATTTCAAAAAATATTGGTTATATAGAAGATATTGACAGTATAATAAGTCAAATATCTTCTGTAAAAAAATTGATACTAGGTTTAGTAAAATATCTCAATACAAAAACAGAACAAATTTAAGTAATAAATATTTGTGCATAGCACATATAAGAACTATTCACTACTCACCATTCACAATTCACTAAATATAAAAATAAGGAGAACATAAAATGGCAACATTCACATTAGAAGAAATCACACATATCGTAGGCGGTATGTTGACAAAGGTCGAAGATGCAAAAATTTCTCAAATTGCACCACCTTTATTGTCTGATGAAAATACTTTAGCACTTGCTTTGGGGGAAGAAGAAATTGCAAACCTTGCAAAATCTAAAGCAAAAGCTGCACTTGTACCTTTAGGAGTGCAAATTGATGGTTTCACAACTATCGAAGTAGAAAGACCTCGTCTTGCAATGATGAAATTGTTGAACCTTTTCTATGTAGCACCTGTTGTTTACAAAGGAGTTCACCCGACTGCCGTTATTGATCCGACTGCAAAGTTAGGTGAAAACATTGAAATTGGTGCAAACGTTGTTGTTTCTCACGATGCAGTAATCGGTGACGGAACAAAAATTGCCGCAAATTCATACATCGGTGGTGGCGCAAAAATCGGTAAAAACTGTTTCTTCCACGCTGGCGTAAATATCGGTGACAGAGTTCAAGTCGGAAATGATGTAATCTTACACCACGGTGTTTCTCTTGGCGCTGACGGTTTCAGCTTCGTTACAGAAAATCCTGACAACATTGAACAAGCTAGAAAAGATGGCGAAATTAAAGAAACAAATTCAAAACACGTTATCTTTAAAATTCCTTCAATCGGCGCTGTTGTAATCGGTAACAACGTAGAAATCGGTGCTAACACAACAATTGACAGAGGAACAATTGAAAATACAACTATTGGCGACAATACAAAAATTGACGATCTTGTAATGATTGGTCACAACTGTAAAGTTGGCGAAGGTTGTTTAATTGTTTCGCAAGTTGGTATTGCAGGTAGCTGTGTAATCGGCGACAGGGTTGTAATTGCAGGTCAAGCAGGTCTTGCAGATCACATTGAAATCGGATCAGACTCAATCGTTACAGCAAAAGCAGGGGTTACAAAATCATTCCCTGAAAAATCAATTATCGTTGGTATTCCGGCAATGCCAAGAAAAGACTTTATCAAACAATTGAAAACAATGAAAGATGCACAAGATATCTTTGCTAAGTTCAGAAAATATGAACCATTGTTGAAAGAGTTTGAAGATAATATAGGAAAGGAATAGGGTAAAGTGAGTGGAGAAAAGTGAGTGGTGAATAGTTCATTTAGTTTGCTGTGTTCGAAAATTTATTTTGTGCAGTATCACCTATAAGAACCATTCACTATTCACAATTCACTACTCACCAGGCCAAAACATCATGACCACACTACTAAAACCAACCCAAATCACCGGCAACGGCTTAATGAAAAATAAACCTTGCACAGTGAAATTTGTACCTTCAAAAGAAGGAAAAATTAAATACTTTATAAAAGACAATAAGCCGTTTGAGGCATGTGCAGATAACGTATTGGCGACAGATCATTGTGTTGTTTTGGGAGATGCAAACAACAAAAAAGCAAAAGCAATGTTGACGGAACACTTGACGGCTGCCCTTGCGTTTTGTGGAATTGACAGCGTTGATATTTATATGGACGAAGAAGAAGTTCCGGCACTTGACGGTAGCTCAAAACAGTGGGTTGAATTGTTTGAAAAGGCGGGAATTGAAAAACATATCTTTTCAAAACCTAAGAAATATACGGTTTCTGAACCGGTTTATTACTTGAACGGAAAAACAAGTTTAGTAATTTTACCATCAGATGATCTTTATATTTCTTATGCCGTAAACTATGATCACCCTGATTTGACAAGACGTTGGGAAGCATATAATCCAAAAACAAAACAGGAAATTATTGAGGCAAGAACTTTTGGTTTTTATAAAGATTTGAAAAAATTCCAGATGCTTGGTTTTGCGCAAGGTGTTACATTAGAAAACACTTTGGGCTTGAAAGATGTTGGGTTTACATCAGATTTGCGTTCGCAAAACGAGCCTGTTAAGCATAAGATTTTAGACTTAATTGGAGATTTGTATTTGACAGGTGTAAATCCGCTAAATCTAAAATGTCAGATTTTAGTCAAAGAGGCAGGACACGCCGTCCACGTGAAAGTGGCAAAGATGTTGAAAGGGAAATTAGTTGAAAGTAAATAAGTGGTGAGTAGTGAATTGTGAATTGTGAATTGTGAGTAGTTCTTTTAGTTCGCTTCGCTCAAAATATAGATATTAACACCTATAAGAACCATTCACCACTCACCATTCACTGCTCACTAAATAAAATAAAGGAGAACAACATGACAGAAGAACAACAAGTATTGCAATTTGATACGATGCAAATTATGGAAATGATTCCACACCGTTACCCATTCTTACTTGTAGACAGAATTACAGAATGCGTTCCGGGCAAATACGCAAAAGGGTACAAAAATATGACTATGAATGAACAATTCTTCCAAGGTCACTTCCCTAACAACCCAATTATGCCTGGGGTATTGCAATTAGAAGCTATGGCACAATGTTCTGCACCTATCTTGATGTCAATGCCTGAATTCAAAGGCAGATTGACACTTTATGCTGGAGTTGACGGTGTAAGATTTAAAAATATCGTAAGACCTGGTGACAGATTTGATATGGAAGTAGAAGTCCAAAAAATTAAAGGTCCTATCTGTAAAGCTCACGGTGTAGGAAAAGTTGATGGAAAAGTTTGCGTAGAAGCTGATATGACTTTTGCTTTCAAATAAACAAAAGTAGGTGCTTCTACAGGTTGGGCGTACTTGCCTATTACAAAAATTAATAAAAAGACACGATATTTTCGTGTCTTTTTATTTGATATTAAAATAATATAAAAATATTGAGATACCTTACAATTTGTACTATAATTGTATTTATAGTTATGTATATAGAGAGAGGATAAAAAAATGATAGATAAAACCGCAATTATTCACCCAACAGCTAAAATTGCTGATGATGCAATTATCGGACCTTACGTTGTTATAGGTGAAAATGTTACAATCGGTCATAGAACAAGAGTAATTTCTAATGCACATATTGAGTTTGCAGAAATCGGTGATGATTGCACAATTTCTCCATTCGCAACAATTGGTTCAGAACCTCAAGATTTGGGTTACAAAGGTGAAGAAACAAAAGTTGTAATCGGAGATGGTACAATTATTAAAGAAAACGTAACTATTCACAGAGCTGCTGCTTGCGGTGATTTTACTACAAGAATTGGTAAAAAATGCTTGTTGATGGTTGGCTCTCACGTTGCTCACAACTGTGTATTGGCAGATGAAGTAATTTTGGCTAACCTTGTAACTCTTGGTGGTCATGTTCATGTTGGTTTTGGTGCGTTTGTTGGCGGAATGAGTGTATTCCATCAAAATATCAGAATTGGTGATATGGCGATTATAAGCGGCTTTTCTGCTTCTCGTCAAGATATTCTACCGTACTCAAAAGGAGAAGGGCGTCCTCCTGTTCCTCGTGGACTAAACGTAATTGCGATGAAACGTCGTGGAGTTTCTCAAGAAGTTAGAACTGCTACAAACGAAGCTTTCAAATTATTGATTTCAGAAGAATACAATACAACTCAAGCTATTGAAAAGATTAAAGCTGAAATTCCAATGAACGAATATATTGAAAAAATGATTGAATTTATTAAAACATCAAAACGCGGTGTGCTTTTGAAATCACACAAAAGTGGTCATGAATCGTTGGAATAATTTTTAGTGAGTTGTGAATGGTGAGCAGTGAGTGGTTCATTTAGTTCACCCCGCTCAAAAATAATTTTTGTGCTACTGCACGTAAAGATCCATTCACTATTCACTTCTCACTATTCACCATTTCTAAATGTAGGGCGGGATACCTATCCCGCCATTTATATATAATTAATCGAGGTAATCTATGCAAAAAACAATTTGGGATAAATATGCAGAAGTTTTGGTTGATTATTCAACCGATGTACAAAAAGGTGATTTGGTTCAAATTAGAGCAACAAGTATTTATGCGAAAGACTTGGTAAAAGCGGTTTACAAACGTGTAATCCAAAAAGGTGCGCATCCGATTTTGCGTACGTCTTTTGAAGATTTTTCAGATATTTTCATTAAATACGCTTCTGATGAACAATTAGACTATATTGATCCAATAATAAAACAAGAATACGAAACGGTTAACAAATTTATTTCAATCGGGGCTCCGATGAATACAAAAAATATGGCTCGTGCAGATTTAAGCAAACTTGCAAGACGTTCAAAAGCATCGCAGGACTTGTCCAAAACTCTTATGAATAGAACTGCAAAAGGTGAAGCGAGCTGGGTAATTGCTGATGTTCCAACTCATGCTTTGGCACAAGAAGCCAAAATGTCATTTGATGAGTATGCTGAATTTTTGTTTAAATCTTGCTACCTTGATTTGGACGATCCGGTTGCAAAATTGAGAGAACTTGATGAAAAACAAAACAAATGGGCAAACTACTTGAATAATGTTAAAAAAGTTCGAATTGTAGGTGATAGAACAGATATTACATTTGGTGTTGAAGGTAGAAAATGGATTAGCTGTTCTGGAGTAAATAATTACCCTGATGGCGAAGTTTTCACATCTCCTGTAGAAGATGATATTAATGGAGAAATTTACTTTGATTTCCCTCAAAACTACCGTGGAAACAGTGCAACAGGTGTTCATTTATGGATTGAAAATGGAAAAATAATTAGGTTTGAAGCGGAAACAGGAAAAGATTATCTTGAAGCAATGTTCAATATGGACAAAGGTTCAAAGGGTATTGGAGAAATTGCAATCGGTACAAATGATGAAATCCAAGAGGTTACCGGAAATATTCTTTTTGATGAAAAAATTGGTGGTTCTATCCACATGGCAGTCGGGGCATCTTATCCTGAAACAGGTGGAAAAAATGTATCAGGGCTTCATTGGGACATGATTAAAAATATGAAACCTAAGGCTGATGGTACTTGTGGCGGAAAAATTTATGCCGATGACAAACTCGTTTATGAAAACGGTAAATTCATTATTTAATAATTTTTCCATCAAATACATGATTTCTTATAATTAGGGCTTGCTACAATTTAGATTGGGTAAGCCCTTAATCATCACTTGACTCAACGGCGCAGACTTCAAATCTTATAACCGGTAGAGAAAGGAGGTGGTAACGTGATTATTAATACAGGAGAACTAGTAATAATCTTCTTGATATTACTAGTTCTAAAATCACATTAATTGGGCTTTTAATGGGGCAAGGTGGAACTTGCTCCGCCCGTTTACTTATATTATAACATATTTTTTCAGGTTTTCAAGTCAAATAATTACAAAATCATTTTGAAACTTAATGTTTCAACTATTGTTTGAATGTTTATGTTCAAGCGATTTTCGTCTTTGGCTTTTTCAATTGCCTTGAGGTCAGAGATTAATTTAACTTTTAAGGCTAAATTGTCAATATTTGCGCGTAAAAGTGATTCGATGTAGTTTTGCATTTGGGTGAAAACTTCTTGAGGGTCGACCATTTTTGCTAAATCTAGAATTTTGTCGTTAAAATCTAAAACTTCATTGCGTTCAAGTTCCAAATAGCCTTCCATTGCGTCTTTTACGAGAGAATAATTGCGGTCTTCTTCAAGCATTGAAGGAACGTAAAAACATTGTGCACGAGAAACAACAGTTGTAATCATATCTGATTTGTCTTTTGTTAAAAAGAAAAAAGTCGTGTTAGAAGGAGGCTCTTCAAACGTTTTTAAGAGTGCATTGGCGGAGTCTGCTTGAAAGTTTAGTTGGTTCAAACCAGCAACGTTCCCCTCTTTATCCTTGTCGCAAAAAATTAAAACTCTATGGTAATCTGAGGTTACAAGTAGGTCATTTTTAATCATTCTTGCTTGCTCAATAGAAATAACTGTTTTTGAATTGTCATCTGATGGTTTGTTATCAACTTTTGATATTGTCAAAACTGCAGGGTGATTGTTTTCTCTAATCCATCGGCAGTTTAGACATTGGCAGTCGGGAGTGTGCGTGCCTGAGCAATTTAACATTCTCGCAATTTCAAGCGCCAAATCGTATTGAGCCTGAATGTCTGAACCATAAAAAAGTATGCAGTGCGCAATATTTTTGCCGGTTGAATTTATTCCGTTGTTGAAATATTTCATTAAAAATGGATATTTAGTTGTAATATCTGAGTTCATAATTTATCCTTGTAATTATCTAAACAACGCATTCTCGACTTCTTTTTCTACATCAAGTGCCAAACCGGCTTTAATTCTATATTCTGCTTCGGTTAAGTTTTCTTTGAGTTTAACCAAATCTTTCAGATTATTTTTTTTGAGTTTTTGCAGGGTTAATTTGACAACATATTCGTGCATTCCGGTCATTCGAGAAAGTTCCA
This sequence comes from uncultured bacterium, assembly GCA_900556295.1. Lineage (GTDB taxonomy): Bacteria > Cyanobacteriota > Vampirovibrionia > Gastranaerophilales > Gastranaerophilaceae > Stercorousia. Next base: position 12,763 of record USOK01000005.1, read on the forward strand.
TTGGTGATGAATTTTGCGATCTGGCTTTCAAAATAATCCAACGTCTGAGCATTGTTTGCAATGTTGATAAAATCTCAAGCGGATAACGAGTGTCAAGTAGTTTTCTGTATTCCAAAAGGGCACGATCTTTTTCGTTTTCCATTAAAAAGTCGGAAAAAGCGAATAAATCTTCGTTTGAAATACAGATTTCTCTAACCATTGAAGCGGTAACCATATCTTTTGGGTATGCAAAAAGTTTTAGTTTATCGAGTTCTCCATCAATTTGTCTTAAGTTGTTGCCGATTTGAGAAATTATTGCAGTTAGCGCATCTCTGTCAAATTTTATTCCTTTAGTTTTACCCTGTTTGATAATCCAGCTTTCAAGTTCTGCGGTTTTGTATGTTGGAATAAGCGGACACTCTTTGGCATTGTGCTTTTTGAGTAATTTGAATAGCTTTCTACGTGCATCAATTTTTTTACCTTCATTTCTTGGAAGTTGTGCTACAAAGGCTATATCAAGGTTTTCGTTATTATTGTCAAGTGCCTCTTCAATTTCTTGCAGTTCTTTTTCGTCGTATGTTTTAGAAAAATAATCGAGACAGTTTATTACAACAAGCATTTTCCCAAACATCATTGGTTGAGAACGCAAAATTGAAATCAAATCCGGAAACTTGGGATTGTCGTACGTTTTGAATGACATCTCAAGAAAATTTTTGTCGAGTCCTTTTTTGAGTTTTTCGACTTCCTGTTCAATATTATAGTCTTCTTCTCCATAGAAAAAATATACTGCCATAGTTTGATTATAGCACAGGTAGGAGCGAGAAGCAATTTCAAGACACAATTTCGGCAACATTAACTATTTAATGCCTCTAATATACTTTCTTCCATTATTCTTCAAACAAAAATAACTTATACATATCAATTTGTAGTGCATTGGCAACTTTTGCAACAGTTTGAAGTGATGGAGATTGCTCACCACGTTCAATTATCCCCATTGTAGAACGAGCAATTCCTGCCATATCAGCAAGAATTTCTTGTGAAATCCCTCGTTTCACTCGTTCAAGCCGAATATTCAGTCCTACTTTTTTATCAATCTCGTCTATTTTAATAACCATATTGTCTATAATAATAAATTATTGACACATAATAATACACGTGATATTATAAACATATTACACATTATTATAGACATTTGACTAATTTGATGTCTATATAGTATGATTATGATGTATTTCATCACACATGAGGGTAAAATGAAGAACAGAGCTTTTACACTTGCAGAAGTTTTAATTACGTTAGGAATTATTGGAATTGTTTCTGCGCTAGTTTTGCCTAGTAAAATTGAAGATTACCAAAAGCGTAAAACGGCAATTGCTGTTAAAAAAGCTTATGTAGAACTCAATCAGGTTTTAGAGATGTCGATGAAAGATCACGGAGATCCTTCAACTTGGGATTATCAAACTGCAGGCGAACTTGTTCCGTGGGTGCAAACATATATAGAACCATATGTAAAAGTTGTTAAATCAGGCACTTGCCCCGGAGGGAATCAGCAATGTCTAGGAATGAATCCTCTGCAAGCACTCGGATATGATCCAAAATCAAACAGCGCAAATGCAAGCGTTCCAACTTATATGATAGTAAAAACTGGACCTGATATGGCTTGGGGGTTTTGGAGATACCAAAATTGGCTTTGGTATGAGCATAATACACGTATTAGAGTTTGGGTTCGCAACTCATCAAAAATTCAGTTTTGGAAATACAAATATGCATATATAGGCAAGGATGTTTTTACATTTGTATTAGATGTAAACAATCCTAAACCACATATTGCTCCATATAATCCAATAAATTATTCTGGAATTACAAATACAAGAAAAGTTACAAGAGATGATCTTCTTGGTACAGGTTGGGGAGGTTGCAATAAAAAAGCAAGTGGTAGTGGTTATTGGGGACCTGGAGATGCTTGTTCGGCGTTAATTATGTATGATGGCTGGGAAATTTCGAAAGATTATCCATGGAGAAGAAATTAGTGGTATAATAATTTTAAAAAGGAGATAAAATTATGTATCACATTTATACAATAAAAAACAAATCAGAATTTTCAAAAACATTGATAGCTGAAACAAAAGACTATGACGAAGCTTTAGAAAAAGCAGAAAAAGCTATTGCCGGTAAAGAAGGCTACAATTATATTGTAGAAGAAACAGACGGCTCTATGAACAGTTATGGCGAACTCCTCACAACTGTAGTTGCAGAAGGCTAAATTTATTGTTCATTCCACTATCGTGGCACTTTGACTCCGTAATCTGTTGTTTATTTTCATAAATAACTGATATTATCAATTATCAATAATCTGATACGGTCTTTTCACTTCTCACGTTTCGCTTTTCACTTGTTTTCTTCTTCACTTTTATACGATAGTATCTTATCCCGATACGGCCCCTGCATCTTTGCTTCTAATCATCTAATCCACTTTAACATCACCTGTGCTGAAATTACTCCGCAGAGAAAGTCTTTTCGAGTTTTTAGCTTAAAGCCTTTGTTTTCGAAATCTTTTATCAAATCTTCCGGTGGAGGGAATGCGTGTTTTGATTTTATCAGATATGAATAAGCTTCAGCATTTTCTGTCAAGAGCTTTGTTAATACTGGAGTTAATGTGTCATAAATTTTGCTGGCAAAATTCTTTCTTCCGAAGTCTAGGTGTAAAAACTCTCCGTTCGGTTTCAAAATTCGATAAATTTCTTCGACAGCTTTTTCAGCATTTTGAATATTCCTCAATCCAAAACCCATTAGTGCAAAGTCAAAAGAATTCTCCTCATAAGGCAGATTTGTAACATCGCCTTGCATAAATCTTATATTTGGATGTTTGGATTTTGCAATTGACAACATTTTTTCGGAAAAATCTATTCCAGTAACACAGGCATACGGTTCTGATTTTTTTACAACTGCTGACAAATCGCCTGTTCCGCAACACAGGTCAATAACGTTTGCATGCGGTTTTATGTCGAGTAGTTTTACTGCAGATTTTTTTACGTAATCTTGTGTACCTAAAGACATTACACGATTTATAAAATCGTATTTGCTTGCAATCATATTAAACATTGTGTGAATAGTTTCAGGAGTTTTGTCCGGCGTCATAAATTGTTACCTTTTTGCTTAAATTCAATCTTAACATATAATAAAGTTATGAACATAGCTTTTATACCAATAGATAATAGACCGGTTTGTTATACCTTGCCGGAGCAGATTTGTGCAATAGATAGTGATATTAATCTCTTTATGCCTAAAAGAGAGTTTTTGGGTTCACTTACAAAATATGCTGATGTTGAGGCAATTTTTGATTGGCTGAAAAAACTTCCTCAGATGGACGCAATTGTAATGTGCTTGGATACCGTTGCTTATGGAGGTTTGATTTCGTCAAGAAGATGCCCCGATACATTTGATGAAATTAAAAATAGAGTTGAGAACTTAAAATCTATTTTGGAGAAAAAGAATGCAAAAATTTACGCTTTTTCTAGTATAATGCGAATTTCTAACAACAATGTTAATGAAGAAGAAAAAGAATATTGGGATAAATGGGGCAAAAAAATCTTTGATTATTCTTATCAAACCCACAAATTAGGTACTGAAAGCTGTATTACAAACGTTATTCCATCAGAAATTTTGGACGACTATATTGCGACTCGCAAAAGAAATTTTGAAATAAACAAACTTTATCTTGAATACCAAAAACAAGGGCTTTTCAATACTTTAGTGTTTTCTAAAGATGATTGTGCGGAATATGGATTTAATGTTCAAGAAGCAAAAGCGTTGGAAAAGCTTGGTGGCTTTGTAAAAACCGGAGCGGATGAAATTCCTCTGACTCTACTTGCAAGAGCAATTATGAAAAAACTAAAGCCTGTATCTGAAAAAGAAACAAGTAGGGTGGGGAAAACGCAGTGTCCCCACCGAGATAAGTGCCAAGAAACAGGTATAAAAATTGCTCCAATATTTCTTGTACCTGAATGCAAAGATTTAATCTCGAACTACGAAGATGTTTCTATTGAAAAATCCGTAAAAGGACAGATTGAACTTGCAGGATGTAGCGTTTGCGAGCCTGATGATGCGGATATTTTGCTTTATGTCAATAACTTTGAAGATCATCAGGGTGAAATTGTTATGAAAGTCCCGACACAAACGTTTTCAGGGAAGTGGCAAAAACCGTCAAAACCTTATATGGTTGCGGATGTAAGATATGCAAACGGAGCAGATAATGCGTTTGTGAAACAATTGTTTGAGGTTGGTTTTGATGAAAACTTTTTGGGCTATTCGGCTTGGAATACTTCAGCAAATTCTTTAGGTAGTTTGATTTGCGGTGCAATTGTTTTTAAAGGGGCAAAAATGCAGAATAACGTCGGAAAGGATTTTTATTTTGGCAGAGATTTTTTAAAGCTTCAAACAGTTCGTTTGCTTGACGACTGGGCTTATCAGGCGAATGTAAGACAGCAGTTGACTTCTCCGGATGAAAAACTTGTAAAAGAATTGATGAAACCGTATGAAGAAAAGGTTTTTGAAGTACTTGGTGTTAATTATGACACAAGTTATAAATTCCCTTGGAACAGGCTGTTTGAGGTTGAAGTATGCATATAGCAGAATTGATTTTTTTGAGTATCGCATTGGGTGTGGATTGCCTTGTAGTATCATTTTCACAAGGTTTGATTTTTACAAAAAACAGGACAAAAAATTCGTTTGCTCTTGCTCTAACCATGGGAATCTCACAAAGTGTAATGCCTCTTATAGGTTACATTGGTGTGGGTTTGTTAAGTAAATACATTGAGGCTTATAGTAGTTGGTTGGTTTTTGCAATATTTATGGCGCTAGGGGGAAAATTTATTTACGAAGCTTTTCAAGAAAAAGAAGAAACTGTCTGCTGTATCGGGTTGAAGTGTTTGATAGGCATGGGAATTGCAACAAGTATTGATGCAATGGCGGCTGGTGTAAGTTTAAGGCTAACGAATACAACGTTATTGTTATCAATTTCTATGATTGGGCTCGCATCGTTTGGAATGTCGTTGATAGGTTTTTGGTCAGGTAACTTTTTTAAACAATTACCATCAAAATATCTTGAAATTTTTGGCGGGGTTATATTAATATTGCTGGCTGTAAAAGCGATTGTGTAAAGTAGATTGTTTTAGAAAGAAAAGATAAGGTTAAGTAAGGTACTAGGGGCGTATAAAAGTGAATAGGATAATAAGTGAAAAGTGAAACGTGAGAAGTGAAAAGACCATATCAGAAGTAAAAAAGATAATAAGTGAATAGGTGAATAAGTTCATTAAGTTTACTTTGTTCAAAAGCAGTTATGAATTCCATGCCAAATCTTTTACAATTCTTAATATATAATTAAACCATGCAATCATGCTCATGCCATGGGTTTTCATGATTTAAAATCTCAAAACCATGTCACAGCTTGTTCTCAACCATGATTGACTTCTGAAAATCGGCTGTATTGCCGTGATTGCGGATGTTGTTACAATTTTTAATAATCACATGTTGTGCCCTTGAAATAATTTCCTGATTTTTTATA
>USOK01000006.1 GCA_900556295.1 uncultured bacterium
ATTAGGTTGATTTAATTGGACTTAATCCGTGAAATCCGCTCTATAATATGCTTATATTGAAAATTTTTTGAAAAACACTTGCCAAATTTCAATAAAATGCTATAATAAGTTTTGTCGAGACATAAGCATGCGGAAGAGAGAATGGTTTCTATTACTGTATGCATAAGGAAAAAGGAGGTTCATAATGAACAAAGAAGAATTGGTAAAAGAAGTATCTAAAAAAGCTAAAGTTTCTCAAAAAGCTACTGCTGACATTATTGCAGCTGCATTAGAAACAATTGAAAAAACAGTTTCAAAAGGTAAAAAAGTAACTCTAGTTGGTTTTGGTACATTCGAACCACGTAAAAGAGCTGCTAGAACAGGTAGAAACCCTCAAACAGGTGCTCCTTTGAAAATTGCTGCTAAAACAGTTCCTGCTTTCTCAGCTGGTAAAAAATTCAAAGAACTTGTAAAATAGTTTTGTAAGATATAAACAAAGGGTCGGTGCATTATTGTACCGACCTTTTTTGTTTTTATTTTTTTATTTTAGGGTTTGATGTAAGTTTGGATATTTTCAATAGGGATAAGTTTATCAACAGATACTCCAAGAGCAATTGCCAAGTTTACGATAACCACTAATGATGGACTATATTTTTCTTTTTCTATTCTGGCAAGGTATTCTGTTGTGATGCCAGCCATTTCTGCAAGTTCCTCTTGTGAATATTGTTTTCGAGCGCGTTCTGCTTATTCACTTTTATAAGACCTTGTGTCTTAGGTAATTAATATCTTTCTTTTTGCTTCTACGCATCTAATCTTCTCTAATGATACTCTAAAATTTCTCTTGTTCGTGTTAGAATAAAATCACAAAGGAGAGAGATATGAAAGCGATTGTATTTGATAAAGAATTAAAACTTGTAAATGATTATAAAAAACCAGTGCCACAAAAAGGAGAAGCACTTGTTAGAGTTACTTTAGCTGGCATTTGTAATACAGATTTTGAGATTACTAAAGGTTATATGGGCTATAAAGGTGTTTTAGGACATGAAGCTGTTGGTGTTGTTGAGGAAATTAATGACGAAGATCAATCATTACTAGGCAAAAGAGTTGTTGCTGAAATCAGTTATGGATGCAAAAAACCGGATTGCCCTTATTGTGCCGAAAAACTTTATCGTCATTGCCCTGATAGACATACATTAGGAATTTGGAGAAAAGATGGTGTTTTTGCAGAGTATTTTACTATGCCTTTGGAAACGCTTTTTGAAGTTCCTGAAAATGTGCCTGATGAACAGGCAGTATTTGTAGAACCTTTGGCGGCAGCATGTGAAATTACTGAACAGTTACATATTAAACCGTTTGAGAAAGTAATTGTCTTAGGTGATGGTAAGCTTGGACTTATTACTGCTTTAGAATTGAATAGCCAAAATATTGATGTGACTCTTGTTGGGAAGCACCAAAATAAATTGGATATTGCAAAAGCTCAAGGGGTGAAGACAAAACTTTTGAGTGATTTAAAGGTAGAGAAAATTTATAATGTGGTTGTTGAGGCTACAGGCTCAATTTCCGGTTTTGAAACAGCTTTGGCGTTGACAAAACCTCGTGGAGTGTTGGTCTTAAAAAGTACAATTGCTGCTTCAAAAGAATTCAATTTAGCTCCTATCGTAATTGATGAAATTACGGTTTTGGGCTCAAGATGCGGACAATTTCCACCTGCATTGAGACTTTTACAGTCAGAAAGAATTGATTTTAAACCGTTGATTTCTGCAAAATATAAGGCAGATGATGCAATTGAAGCTTTTGAAAAAAATAAGGAAAAAGACGTATTAAAAGTTCTAATTGAATTTGATAAATAAAATTATTTTAGGTAACATAAAATTATGGCAGACACAATTATAAAAGAAGAAAAACCTTTTTCTGGCGCAATGACCCAGCTTGATAAATACATCTTAAGGCAGATTATTGAGATGTTTATTATGGGGGTTTGTGTATTTACGTCTATTATTTTTGCGTCTGATACGTTTATTACTCTTATCAAACAGATTTCATTGTTTGGAATACCTTTCAATGTAGCTTTAATGATGATTATTTTGAACTTGCCTCAAGTTATTGTGATGACAATTCCAATGGGAGTTTTGTTAGCAACAGTAATGACATTGAATGGTTTGAGTTTGAAGTCTGAAATTACTGTAATGAGGGCTTGTGGAATTGGGTTGAACAGAATTGCTAAGCCGATATTTATTTTTGCCTTGATAATGTCTGTTTGTTCATTTGTTATAAATGAAAGTATTGTTCCGGTTATGACAAAGCAGTCAAAAGACCTTGCGTTATGGTCGCTTGGACAAAAAAATATTCCTGAGGGGAAACAGAATTTTGTGTTTAAAGAATTGAATGACGGCGGGAGTATTAAGCGTCTTTTCTATGTTGGGTATTGCGAAAACAAAACTCTTCATAATATAACAGTTTTGGATTCGTCTAAAGAGGGAACAATTCAAGTCCTTCAAGCTGATGAAGGGAAAACATCTCCGGAAGGTTGGGAATTTGAAAAAGGTGCAGTTTATACTGTCGGAGATGATGGAAATATCCTAAACACAACACTTTTTGACAAGTCTATTGTAAAATTTGGGCTTGATATGTCTAAAGAATTAAATAAAAATGTTGCAAAAGAAATGAATTTTACAAAATTAATCAATTATATTCGAACAAATCATATTGATGAAAAAGAAAGAAATTCAATCCACATTGAACTTTATGACAAATTGGCGTTACCTTTGACAACGATTGCGCTTGTGTTAATCGGTGTACCTTTGGCAATTACTCCTCCGAGAGTGCGTTATAATAGAGGCTTTTTGTTCAGTATCTTAATCATTTTTGCATATTATTTGATAAGGGCATTGTCTATTTCGTTTGGGGAAGCCGGTACTTTACAACCATTTTTGGCTGCTTGGATGCCAAATATTGTGCTTACAATAGTTGGTTCAATTTTATATTACAAAAAAGTTTACACAATAGAGTAACAAAAATAAAATTTACGGGTTTTATAAAAACTGCAATGAACAATAATTTATTCCAAAACAATTTCAAAAGACTGAATGATATTGACCAAAATATCTTGAATAATAATTCATTCAAGGATTTGGATGATAAGACGTTGAAATTAGAATGTTTAATTGCAGAAAAAGAAGAGGCGTTGGACGCTTTAAACAGTAAGATTAAAGGTGCAGAGCTTTTGGGAAAACTTTTGGATGTAATGGATTTGAAAATCCAAGCTAAACAGCTGGAAAATGAAATTACAGAGTTAAAAGACCAGTATTCAAAAAGAGGCTTGGCGGAAAAACTAACAACGGTTATTACTCCGAAGAAACCTCGACCAAAACTATCTCCAATTGCGAGATTAGCTAGATTTGTGTCAAGAAGAATTGTTGCTAAAATGTCTAAAAAGGTTCAATCGATTTTTGATATGAGCGATTCATTGGAGACATTGACGAGTATTAATGCCAATGTAGATGAGCTTATTGCGATGAAGGTTCCTTATGGCGAAACAAAAGCAAATTATGAAAAATTGACAAATTACCTATATAGAGCAAACAAAATCCGTTCACAGATTAATAAAAAAATGCAAAAATTGTAATAAGAGTGAGAAGTTAAAAGACCATATCGTTAGTGAGTTGTGAATGGAGAGTAGTGAGTAGACCATTTCAGAAAGAAAGTAGGTCGGAATTGCGAAATTACGGACGAGTGTCTAACTCGGGGAGCGAGGAACGAAATTCATATCTGCGGTAGCAATATGAATGGCAGTCCCGAGCGAGAAGTAATTTTAAGACGCTATTCCGACAATGATACTTATAAATTTAGCGGTATACACTGCAGTTGTTTCGGTAGGTTGGGGGGGCTACTCCAACAACATTGCTTCAACTTCAATCAATATTGATAGATTCTAAATAAGACGAAAATCTACGCTGAATGTTAGATTTTCTGTCTTTTCAGAATGACAAGAATTATTACTGCTAATGTATTGTTATTCTTCGCAATTCTGGCAATGAAACTAAACTAAAAAATTTTAAAAATATTGCATTAATTTTAATATTATACTATAATTGTATTGTAGGGCGCACATACTAACTCCGTTACACACGATTTACGTAGAAATTGAACGGAAGGAGGTATAGCTATGATTGACAAAATAATAATGCTACTAATAGCATTTGATATACTGTTAGTAGCATTAAATTTACTAAAATCGTAGGGTGCGTAGCAAGCTCTTAACAAAGCGCTTAACACGTTAAGGGCTTTGCCCTACACATATATTATTTACTATTTTTCAGATTTTGTCAAGTGTTTGAGGGGTTTTAGTAGAGTTATATTGCAGGTTTGTTTCACTTTTATCTTTTTTATAGTACACTGTTACTTGTAAATGGTATTACTAAATATAAGGAAGAAAAATATGGAAAAACTTTCACCGTTACAAATCGAAAGATTAAAGTATCAACCAAAACTTCCATCTAGCCTTGCAGAAGGTATTAACAGCTTGGAAATGGTTGAAGGTTCTGCAACTCAATCTGTTAGAGATCAAGAACAAATTCAAGAATTATTCAAAAACACTTACGGAAAACCTGTTGTAACATTTAAACACACAGCATCTTCTAATTCTTCAGAAGTTAGAAACGTTGGTGTAATCCTTTCAGGCGGACAAGCTCCTGGCGGACACAATGTAATTGCAGGTTTGTATGATGCTTTGAAACAAGCTAATTCAGCTAACAAATTATACGGCTTCTTAGGTGGTCCATCAGGTATCATCGAAGGCAAATATGTTGAATTTGATGACAAATTCATGGACGCTTACAGAAACACAGGTGGTTTCGACATCATCGGATCAGGCAGAACTAAGCTTGAAACAGAAGAACAATTCGAAAAATCACTTGCAGTATGCAGAAAATTAAACATCTCTGCCGTTGTAATCATCGGTGGCGACGATTCAAACACTAACGCAGCACTTTTGGCTGAATGGTTTGTTAAAAATAACACAGGCATTCAAGTAATCGGTTGCCCTAAAACAATTGATGGCGACTTGAAAAACGACCAAATCGAAATTTCATTCGGTTTCGACACAGCTACAAAAACTTATGCTGAACTTATCGGAAACATTGAACGTGACGCAAACTCAGCTAAAAAATATTGGCACTTTGTAAAAATCATGGGTAGAAGTGCTTCTCACGTAGCTTTGGAAGCTGCTTTACAAACTCAACCAAACATCACTTTGATTTCAGAAGAAGTTGAAGAAAAGAAAATGTCTTTGGAAAGCATTATCAACTACATGTGCGACATCATCGTAAGACGTGCTAACATGGGTAAAAACTTTGGTATTGCAGTAATTCCGGAAGGTTTAATCGAATTCATTCCTGAAATGAAATCAATGATTTCAAACTTGAACGATATTATGGCAGCTTTAGAAAACGATTCAGAATTCGTAAACGCAACTACAATTCGTGACAAATTCGACATCGTTGAAAACAGACTTGAAGCTAATAACGCAAAAGTATACGCATCACTTCCTGTTTTGATTAAAGGTCAATTGCTTGCAGACCGTGACCCTCACGGAAACGTTCAAGTTTCTAAAATCGAAACTGAAAAACTTTTAATCGAAATGATTTCAACAAGACTAGACGAATTGAAATCACAAGGTGAATTTATCGGCAAATTCAATGCACAATCACACTTCTTCGGTTATGAAGGAAGATGCGCATTCCCATCAAACTTTGATGCTGATTACTGCTATTCACTAGGTTTCAACGCTTTTGCTCTAATCAACTTCGGTTTGACAGGCTATTTGTCATCAGTTAGAAATTTGACAGCTCCTGCTTCTGAATGGATTGCTGGCGGAATTCCTCTAACAATGATGATGAACATGGAAAAACGTCACGGCGAAATGAAACCGGTTATCCAAAAAGCATTGGTAAAACTTGATGGACCTGTTTTCAAACAATTGGAAGAAAACAGAGAAGACTGGGCGCTAAACGACAGATACTTATTCCCAGGCGCAATCCAATACTTTGGACCATCTTGCGTATGCGACGTAACAACTTGCACACTTCAATTGGAAAGAGCAAAACAATTAGTTAATGCGTAAGCGCAAAGATTAATAAGTAACAAAAAGCGGATTGAATATTTCAGTCTGCTTTTTTGTTGCTTGAAAAATTTAAAATTTTCTAGAAGATTAATAATATTTACAAAAAATGAAGTTGTTATATAATATTAATGTAGGGTTCGGCACACCGCCACCACGTCACACACAATTTTCGAAGAAATTGGACGAAAGGAGGGCTGAAAACTATGATTGACAAAATAATAATGCTATTACTGGCATTTGCAATCGCAGTAATAGCATTAAAACTTCAATCGTAGGGTGCGAAGCAGAGTCTTTAGTTCGCTTAAGTTAAAGGCTCTCGCCCTACACTTATATTATTTACGATTTTTTAGCTTTTGTCAAGCCTATTTGTTTTTACTTTGCAAAAATTGATTTTGCATATACAAGAGCACTTTTTTCAATGTATTTACTGCAATTTTTATATACATCTTTGTATAGCAGTATTTCTGGTAGTGTCATACCGATTTTTACTATTATTTTAGAAAAAGCATAAGCTTTACTCATTGCTGATAGTGTTTTTAAAATTCATTTCATAATTATCCCCAATCTATATAATAAAAACAATTTAAGTTAGAAGATTGTTATTTATAGGTATTGTTTAAGTAATTGTTACTTTTATCAAAAATTCGATATGATATTTAAGTTTAATCGAAATTTAGCAATTCCGGCAAATCGATTTCTAAAGCTTTTGCAATTTTTTGTAGTGTCCAAAATTGATAGATTGCTTGACCGTTTTCAATCTCCTCCAGTCTATTTTTAGATATATAGGTGTGTCGTGCAAGTGTTTCGAGTGTAATTCCTCGTTTTTCTCGATAAAATTTTATTTTTTCTCCAATCTTTTTAAAACCGTTCATTTTTTCCTCCTAAAACATTTGATAATATTGTGGAATATTTTTTACAAATTGCCCAGTTTTTGGAATTGAAATATAATAATAAACATGAAGAAGTTCGATTTTTTTAGGCAGTTTAGGGATGCTGTAATAATTTTGAATAAAAAACACGAAGTTGTTTACCGAAATCACACATTCAAAAGGTGGTTTAAAGATTTTACAAATATCAAAAAACTTTCTCATCATTCAAGTTTTGATATTTGTCCTTTGAATTCTGAAAATATCGAAATCTATTCTCCTATCTATCATGCGGTGGTTTCTAAAGAAGATTTTTTTGCAAGAATTTCTTACCAATCCGAGTTGAATAGAATTTTTTATTACGATCTTCAAGCGATTAAAAAAGGAAATTATACGATTATTTTTTTTACTGATGTTAGTGCACAAAACAAGCTTGAAGGTGTTTACGAAGAAAATAAAAAATTGAAAGAAAAAATTTCAGAACTTGTTGAAGAAAATGATGATTTACAAAAAATTAAACAAAAAGCTCAGAGCCAAGCTATCCGAATTGCGCTTATAAACAAAGTTTCGAACAATATCAGAGAAAGTATTGATATCTCGCAAATTTTACAATCAGCATTGAAAGAATTGGCGATAATGTTTAGTGCTTATAAAGCATATTATGCAAAAGCAGACGGACAAGGTTTTAATATTGAAGAAGTTTATGGTGAAAAAAAATCAAAAAATGTTTCCAAGATTTCTTTTGATGAAAAAACAATGAAAACTATTGGTACAAAAGAGATTGCCATATCTAATTCATTAATTGAATATCTTGGTGCGAACCCATTTAAAGAGCCTGTGTTGAGAATAATTATTCCAGTACACCATATGCAAAACCTAATGGGGGTCATAGTTTTACTTAGTTATCAAAAGCGAGAATTGAATGAGGAAATTGAAATATTAGATGCAATTTCTTCGCAATTGTCCAACGCAATTACTCGTGCTGAACTTTACCAAAAGAATATTCAGACTGTAAAAGAGCTGAAAAGTGCTATGAAAGAGTTAAAAGAAACTCAAATCCAGCTTATCAATTCAGAAAAAATGGCGTCTCTCGGGCAACTTGTTGCTGGAGTTGCGCACGAAATTAATACGCCTGTTGCCTCAATAAAATCAAATAATGGAATTGTCGCAAAGTTGCTTGGCTCAATAGATGACGTTGATTTAAAAGAGATGTTGTCTGATATAAATGAGATTGATAAAGAGGCGGTTAATCGTATTAGTAATATTGTTACTTCTCTCAAAAAATTCGTTCGTTTGGACGAAGCAGAGCTTCAAGAGGCAGATATTAATAAGGAACTAGATTTGACGCTTGAGCTAATTCGCCACGAGACAAAAAATCGTATTGAAATAGTTCGAAATTATGGCGAAATCCCCGCTATTAAATGCTTTCCAAATATGCTTAATCAGGTTTTTACAAACATTTTAATCAATGCATGCCAAGCTATTGAAGGTAAAGGCAAGATTATAATAACTACTGAATATAGAGACAAAAAGCTGGTTGTTAAGATAAAAGATAACGGTAAAGGAATACCCCAAAATCAGCTCAGCAAGATATTTTCCGCTGGTTTTACAACCAAAGGAGTTGGTGTCGGAACAGGGCTCGGGTTGGCGATTTGTACAAAAATTATTGAAAAGCATAAAGGTGAAATTACTGTAAACAGTGAGATTGGTAAGGGAAGTGAATTTGTTATTACTATCCAAGGGGAGTAGTAATTATAAATTTTTGTTACAAAAATAGCATTAATATTATTGAAAGACACTAATTATTAAAAAAACAAATCGTCGGTTTTTCATGTTTTTTTGTTTAAATTAAGACAAAGAATACAAAATATGTTATATTAGAAATATAAAGTGTTAGTTTTACCCTTAAAGAAAAATTTAGCTCGTGACTGCACTTTTTCAGGAACAAAAAAGTTATATTAACAAAAATTAATAAAAGTAGGTAAAAAGGCAATATTTTAATCAAGAAATTTTTTATAAATAAGTAACGTGTAGAATGTTTAAAATATTGTGTTGGAGGAAAACTTAATGACAATTAGTGTGAACAGCAAGAAAAAACAAGTTAAAAAATCTTTTGAAGAATTATTGACAGATCTTAAAACAAGTAATTCAGAAAAAGTTAGATATAATGCAGCTCGTGTTCTTGGTGAAATGGGTGACTCAAAAGCAGTTGAACCATTGATTGATGTTTTGAAGCATGATAAAAACGGATCAGTAAGATTGTATGCCGCTCGTGCATTAGGCGAACTTGGTGATTCGAAAGCAACAGTTCACTTGATTGAATCTCTTCGTGAAGATAGAAATGTAGATGTTAGAGTTCGTGCCGCTCGTGCATTAGGTCGTTTGGGTGGCGAAATTGTTGTAGAACCTTTAGTTGAAGCTTTGAACGATGAAAATCCTCAAGTTTGTATTACTGCAACAGATGCTTTAATTGAAATTGGTGATGTTGCAACTGATGCATTGATTGCTTCATTAGATCACGAAAAAGTTAACGTAAGATGCGATGCAACTCGTGCATTGGGCGAAATAGGAAATAAAAAAGCTGTTGATAAAGTTATTAATATGTTGTATGACGAATGGGTTAACGTAAGAATTTACGCAGTAACTTCATTGGGTAAATTAAATGATACAAAAGCAGTTCCTGCATTGATTGATGTAATGAAAAATCGCAGTGAAAACGAACTAGTTAGAGCTGGTGCAGCAGCTGCATTGGGTGTTCTTAGAGACCAAAGAGCATTGTTACCTTTGAGAGAATTGATTATGGAAGCTGAAGAACTTGGTGAACTTGAAGATACAGCATTGAAATCATTCAAGAAAATCATGGCTGCTAATTGGCAATCAATTCCTGGTGCTACAGCTCAAAAGAAACCTGCAACAACTTTCTAATAGGTTTTGTAGATTGAATAAACAAAAAGGATTAAAAACAGACCTCAAAAAGAGGTCTGTTTTTTACGTGAACTTTAAATGACGAAGTCACGGTACAGAAATATTCATAAAGTAAAAAATATTTCATTGACTATAAAAGCACGAATGCATCGTCATTATTTGCCTTGACGGTTGAAAAAGATGGATTGTCTTTAGTGAAAAGCGAAGAATTAAGCGGTTATGAAATTGCTCGAATCATCTCTTGTGCTTCTTCACATTCTGGGAAGGAGTCAGTAATTTTGTCAAGAACCTTCAAAGCTTCATCTTTTTTGCCAAGTTTTTCATAACATTTCGCGCTATTCAATAGCAAGTTGACATTTAATGGATTTTTTTCAAGCATGTGTTTGAAAATGCTGTTTGCCTGCTCGTAGTCTTTTAATTCAAAATAGCACAAGCCCAGCATGTGTTCGCAGTCATATGTTTTTTGTATTTCGTATGATTTAACAAAATACATTTTTGCATCTTCAATTTCACCTTGCAAAAATCGGATTTTGCCGGCAATAAAGTACATAAAGTCATTATTTGTTTCGTGGTGCAAAGCATGCTGAATTTGCTCATAAGCTTTGTCAAAATCTTTCAATTGGATTTTGTTTAATGCTGAAAATGCTAATGCGTCAGTGTGATGCGGATCTAATTCAAGTGCTTTTTGGTAGTATTCATCGGCTTTTTTGAAATCTGTAGTTGCATGAAGATAGTTTGCATATTCATACAAAATTTCAAAACTGTCAGGTGCAAGTTTTAATGCGGTATTGAATTCATCTTCTGCATAGTCAAAGAGCCTTTTACTCAAATATAGAACCCCCAAGTCTTTGTGTGCAAAAGCAAAATCTGGTTTTAGTTCTATAACTTTTTTCAAAATCTTTTCAGCTTTATCCATGTCATTTGTTCTTACGCATAAATGAGCGTATTCATAGTAAATTTCGTGCGAAACATTCCCTTGGATGAGAATTTTTTCGTAAAGTAATTTAGCGTTAGAAAGTTGACCGATTTTGATATAAATACTTGCCAATTTCCTTAACATAGAAACTGATTTAGGGTTAAGCAAAACAAGTTGTGCAAGAATTGTAATTGCACTTGTGTATTCGCCAATGGCATCATAACAGCATGCCAAATTGTATTGATAATTGTGCTTTTCTGGGTTATGAGTTGCCAAAATTTTATAGTGTTGTATAGCTTCTTCAATCTGTTTCGATTTAACTTCGGAAAGAGCAAGTGCTACAAGATAATTATCTTGTGGTTCTATTTCATAAGCTTTTCTAAAGAAATCACAAGCCTCTTTATGTTTGCCTTGAAGCTGTAAAATTGATGCAATATTGAAATATGTTATTGAATTATTTGGATCAAATTCGCTCGCTTTCATAAAGTTTTCGTATGCTTTATCAAGGTTGCCGACAGTTACGTAGCAAGTTCCGAGGTTGTTGTAAAGTTGTGAGTGTTTTGGATTAAGTTCAAGTGCTTTTTCTAAGTATTCTAAAGCATCATCAAATTTCCTCAGTGCCATGCAGGCAGTTCCTGCTATATAGTAGACAGTGTAGTCATCTTGCACATATTCAAGTGCTTTTTTTACTGTGTCGATTGCCTTTTGTGGTTCTTGGTTTTTAACGTATACGATTGCAAGATTTTTATATGCATCAACGTAGCTGCTTCGCATTCTCAAAACTTCTTCATAAGCTGATATTGCGTGCAAAAAGTCGTCTTGATTATCATAACAACTCGCCAAATAAAACCAGCTTGTGGCATCGTCTTTGTATTTTACTACAGTTTCAAAAACGGCTTGTCCTTCTTTGTATTCTCCAAGGTTAATATGGCAAAGACCAAGAAGTTTTAAGGCTTCTGCATCTTTTTCATCTTCACTAATCATTGATAGAAGCTCTGTTTTGGCTTCTGTATATTTTTTTTCGTTTATAAGTTCGTTTATTTTATCTAAATTTTTCATAATTAGATTATAGCTCAAACAAAACTTACTTTACAGAAATTGAAATTGCGTGGTATAATATTCTATCAACGCCTTAAAAAATTCATTTATTTTGTTCGGAAAGGGCAAATAAAATGGGAAAATCTTCCAAAAAATATCCGAAATATTCATCCGGAACAATTAACGTAAACGGTTCTACTGTTGCATCTACGTATAAAAAAGGAAACAATATTTTTTCAAACTACAATATGTCAGATGATGAAAAACGAGCTTATGGTTACGTGCAAAAATCACTTGCTGATTCTCTTCCTTCAGTGAATGTTTTTGATGAAAATACAAAGCAAAATCTTCAGTCACAGTTGGATGCATACACTCTAAATGGACAAAAACTTATAAATAACATATATTCCCCGATGTTGAGAGATTTGAAAAATGATGTCGCTTCACGTTTTGGAAACTTAGATAATTCTGTATTTATGGACAATTTGAACTCAATTGAAGCAAATAGAGCAGAATCAGTAAATAACCTGGCACAAGATGTAATGTCGAAGCGTGATGAGCTTGTAGGTAATGAACTGGCTCAAAGATATACTTATTTGAACTTTTTACAAGATATTCAAAATCAAATGAATTCTAATATAATGAATTATATTTCCGGCTCACAGTCAAATAGTTCATCCGGCAATAGTTATAATTCTCAAAGTTATAATGCAGCAAGGTCATCCGGCAGTACATTTGGAAACTATGCAAATTTAGCTTCCGGTGTTCTAAGTACAATGGGACCTTATGGAATGGCTGCTTCTGCAGCGTTGCAGATTGCAAAAAACTATGTGTAATAGGTTATAGTTTGTGGCTATACTCTTAAAAACTTGAAAAATGTTATAATATAAAAGGGCGGAGTAAGTTGCAGCTTACTCCATTGAAAGTCCTGATTATTTTAGCGCTATTATTATCAGCAGGATAAGCAATAGCGCTTTTTCAATAATACTAAAAACTTAACTTCTTTTATCTGTAAATTTTTATTATATAATAGCAGTATGAATATAATCCAAGAATTTGATACAATAACAGCAATTGCGACTCCGATTGGAACTGGCGGGGTTGGTGTAATTAGAATATCAGGTGACAAGAGTTTTGAAATTATTGATAAAATATATTCAAGACATAACCTTGAGGCAGGCAAAATTTCTCATGGATGGATAATTGACGGGGATAAAAAGATTGATGAAGTAATTCTTTTACCGTTTCGTAATCCGCATAGTTACACAGGCGAGGATGTTATTGAAATTCACTGCCATGGTGGTATTAATGTTGTTCGTAACATTCTTGATGTTGTTCTGAAAAATGGCGCTAGAATGGCAGAACGGGGTGAGTTTACTAAACGTGCGTTTCTTAATAAAAAGATGGATTTAGCACAAGCTGAAGCGGTTGCTGATTTAATTCATGCAAAAACTCGTGATTTTGCAAAACAATCCGCCAAAAATTTATCCGGAGTTTTAGGTGCTAAAATTAAAGAAATTAGGACAGATATATTTAATGTTTTGTCAAAAATTATAGCCGGAATTGATTTCCCGGAAGATGTTGCGGAACCCGAATATGACTACATTATTGATGAATTTGAAAAAGCTTTAGATAAGATAAACAAGATTTTAGCATCTGCTAATTCGTCTAATGTAATGCGTCAGGGGATAAAAATTGCAATTGTTGGTAGGCCGAATGTTGGAAAATCATCTTTGTTCAATACTCTATTAAATGTTGAGAGAGCAATTGTGACTGATATTGCTGGCACTACTCGTGATGTTTTGACAGAAACTCTTGACTGGGATGTTGCTATTACGCTTGTTGATACAGCCGGAATTCGTGATAATGACGAGGTTGGCAAAGTTGAAGAAATTGGTATTGAGTATTCTAAACAGTCTGCAGATGAGGCAGATTTAGTTTTGTTCTTGTATGATGCATCAAAAGGGTTAAATGATGATGATAAAGCAATTTTAGACTTGATTAAGGACAAAAATCATATTGTGATTGCAAATAAAGCAGATTTAGTTCAAGAAAGAAAGCCTGATGCATTTTATCTTTCAACAGTTACGAAAGAAGGATTGGATGAATTGAAAGATAAAATAAAACAGGCTTCCTATAATTTTTCTCTTGAAGATACAGAGTTTGTTACAAATAATAGACAACAAGATTGTCTTATAAAATGTCGAGAAAGCTTGATGCAAGCGTTAGAAGCTTCAAAAATTCATCAATTGCAGGATTTGATATCAATTGATTTAAAATCCGCACTGTTATATCTTGATGAAATTACTGGTGAAGTAATTACAGACGATATTTTGAACAATATTTTTGATCATTTTTGCATTGGAAAATAGATTAATAAGAGAATAGTGGAATATCTCCGATATTTTCGACAGGTGTTTTTTGGGCATTTGGGTTGTATAGAAACATTTCATATATTGGAATAAATTCTTCTGGATTTGTGTCTGGTCCCATGTACGGTAGAACAGACGATGTTTGAAATTGATTGAATTTTCTATTCTGATTGTAAATGAAATTTTCTTTATATGCTGGGAGTTCTTTTGCTGTAATTATTTTGTCTTTATTCCCTCGATTGTAAAATTTTATAATGTTTTCAAATTCTGTTTTCCCATTTTTGCTTGCAAAAATAGGGGCAAAAATGATGTTGATGTCTTTTTGATTCAAAATGAGATTTTCTCTTAACAAAAAATCATAGTTAAATTGTTCACTAAACATGGAAAGTCCTGAAAGCATATAGTCATCAATTAGTATAATTGTTGAGCCATTTGGTAATTTCTGGAAGTTTTCGAAAAGGTCTTTTGCACCTTTTTTATGAATAAGAGTAATCGGAGAAAAGTTTGCAATATTATTGGCTTTTGCATACATATAGTTTGCTAAAGAAAAACTCTTTTGGCTATTTGGGATTGTGTAAAATATTTTGCTATGATCTCTATGATTTTCTAAAATATATGTTTGAATTTCCGAATGAAGTTTTTTTAGATATTGGCTTAATTTTTGTGGAGTGGCAATGTCTGTTAAGTTATTCATAATATCTAAAACGTAAGCCTGCCCTTTTGTTTCCGGTAAGTCGCCAGCTTTAGAAATATTTTGCAAAACATCGTAAAACGAATCAAAGTCTGGCATGATGGGGTTTAAATTGTTTGCAATTTTTTCAGGAGTTGACGGTTGTAACATATTCGGTTTGATAACTTCAAAACGAATTCCTTTTTTATTTAACCTACTCATCGTTTTGCCGTTTAAAACATAATTTAAGTTGTACAAAATATTTTTCCCATTTTTGTTTTGAAAATACTTTGCTCGAGCAAGTTTGTCGAGAGTGAAATCTTCTAGCGGTTCTGCTTGGTTTAGAAAATTGTAGCTGTTTTCGAATGTTGAAATAACTAAAGGATGTTCGTCTGCAAAATAGTCTTGCAATTTAACCCCTGCGTTGTTGATAGAATTCAGCATTGAGGTATCTACTATTGTTGCCGGATTTTTGTTTTCGAAAGAAAACCTGAAATTCCTTTTAGAAATGTATTTTAAAGTATCAGCCAGGCATACATCCCTGTTTGCAAAAAGGTTACCACCAAGAGGGAGTGTTTTAATGCCGAAATGATGTTTTTTATAAAGTCCTTTTTCGATAGTGTTTAGACTTTTGTAACTTGAAAAAGTTGTTATCATATCCAAAGCTTTATAGGAAGTTTGCAGGTCAAAACCCGTTCTTTGGGTAATATTCTCTGCAATCTTAGCTATATCTTCTGATTGAACAACTCCCATACGATTTTGTAAAGTTGTATAAAAATTTTTTACACTTTGCTTAAATGTTGATACAGCACTCTTCTCAAATTTATCGATTCCACTTGTGAAAGTTATTTGGCTAATGTATTTGGGGTGTTTTGTATTATTAATTTTTTGTATGCAAAAATTGCTATTATTTATTTCAGTGACTCTCATATTTATATCAAGTTTGAACAAAATTTTTTTTGCTAACTAAATGATTTAATATGAAAAATATTTATCAAAATCGACGTCATCAAAACTGCATAGGAGCTTGTATACCTCGTCATCTTCATCCATTCTTTGAAAGTTATAATCATCAAATTTCCAATATTTTGGACTTATTCCTTGGACTCGAACAATACCGGCTTCTTTCAGAATAGATAATTTTTTCTTCACAATCTCAACCGGCAATTCAATCATTTTGGCAAGTTCGACAGCTGTAACCCAATTATCAAATGCACCTTTTTCAGGTGTCATAAACATTAGTTCAAGCCCGACTTTTTTTAGATCTTTATCTTCTGTTGTTGGTTCATAATCATACATACTCATATTCTACCGTAAAAATTGCCTTCTGCTATCCTACTGACACATTATATTACGGCAGAATTTTGAAAAACTTTAATTTTTCACTTATCAATATTTTTTTGCAACCCAAAAGCCCAACCTGTTATTTAGGTTGGACTTTAAGGTAAAAATCTTTTTTGCATTCCCTAAAAATCCCTTTTTGTTTGTCGTTATACCAAGCCTAAAACTTTCTTGTACCAAGAAAAAGTTTCTACTTCGATACCGTTAAATGTTGTTTTTAAACATTGATCTTTCAAATAATTTTCAAATTCATCATTGAATTTTGATTTTGTAGTTTTTGGTTTAATCGTTTCTGAAGCTAATACTGTCATAGACCTACTCCTTTTGTTTCCTAAGTGACCATCATATATAATTCATGCACAAATTATAACATATTTTTGCACCTTTTTCTAGTGGCGATAATTTGCTGACTGTCCAAAATTTGCGTCCTGTGCCGAAAATAAAATTGTAAATTTTTGTTAAATTATGAATTAATTTGTTTACATTAAAATATTAGGTAAAATTTTTTATTTTTACAATCGTCAAATGGACTATCTGAGGAATTATCTTCTATTCAATTGAATATTGTTTTCGTAGAGCAGTTGATCTCGTTTTAACTTGTACAAGTCATTTTTTTCATTTTCGGATTTGCGCAATTCTGTATAACATGCAGCTTGTGCCTCGCCTTCCAGTGCATTACAGGTTTTTAAATATTTTTCAAAGCTTGTACGGCGTTCAGCCCAATAGTTTGTTTTAGTGCGTTCTGTTTTTACATAATTGAATATGTTGAAGAAATCATCTTTATTTTTATAAACAGCGTTTTCATAACCTGTTTCACAAAAATCTGTCCATTTTGGTTGTAAATCAACTTGTGTATTGTTCAAGTTTACTTCTTCTGAACACACTGGAATAATTGAAAAACTCAAAATTGTTAATAATAAAAATATTTTCTTCATAATGCCTCTTATATATTTACCAATTGTTTTACTTCTTTGCGTTTAACTTTTCTTGTTGTAGTTCTTGGCAACGGTTCTGTTCTTACAACTATATTAACAGGTCTTTTGTAAGCAGTCAAACGTAAAGATAATTTTTTTATTTCATCTTTAATTAATTTTTCAGTTGTATCATTGCCATATTTGGCAATAATATCTTTTTGTGGAACTGCAACGACTGTAATTTCTTCTGTACCGTCTTTTGCTCCAAAGTTTCTTGAAGTCCCGAGTACGCAAACCTCTGCAATATATGGACTTTTTTCTAAAACACTCTCAACTTCTTCCGGAAAAACTTTTTTCCCTCCAGAAAGTACAATCATATTCTTAATTCTGCCGGTTATATAAATGTGGCCGTTTCGGATTTTTGCAATATCTCCTGTGTGGAGCCAGCCATCAGCTTCTAAAACTTCAGATGTCATTTTGGGTTGATTGTGGTAACCTCGCATTACAGAAGCTCCCCGCAAAATAAGTTCTCCGGTTTCAGAATCGATTTTGGCTTCCAAACTTTTGAGTGGAGCTCCAACAGATGCCAAATCTCCTCGTCTGTCAACGTTTACGGATACAACAGGGCTTGCCTCTGACAAGCCGTAACCTTGATAAACTTTTATCCCAATTCTTTCAAAAAACTCTCCAACTGCCAAGTCAAGCGGAGCGCCACCAGAAATGCAACCCGAAAAATGTCCGCCGAATTTTTTGTGGATTTTATTGAACATTAATTTTTTAATTCTATATGACGGAACATATTTCGGATGTGAACGAACAGTTAAGGAAGCTTGGACTCGGATATCTGATTGAGGAGGGGTGCGTGCGCAGAACCATTCATATCGCATTGAAGGATATGGGAAT